>CAZDSQ010000014.1:0-30173 GCA_964508295.1 uncultured Oscillospiraceae bacterium
CTCCACCAACCTGACGGTTGGTCCCCCTCCCTTTAGGCAAGGGAGGCTCAATTTATCCCTGATTTGACATAAGCATAAAATAAAAGGAGATGAGCTTATGAGCAAAAGGCTGTACGTTATCTTTTCGGCAACACCGCTTAAAATGGGCACAATAATCAGAACTGCAACGGGAGAAAGATATAACCACGTTTCGCTGTCGCTTTCCCCTCGCCTTGAGAAGATGTATTCCTTTGCCCGCCGATATAAAAGTACCCCGCTTTATGGCGGCTTTGTCTGCGAAACTCCCGCAAGATACCGCCATAAAGGAAAAACCGCCGAGATTTTTGTCTGCGCTCTGCCGGTAAGTGATGAGCAGTACGGTGAAATCTCAAAAATATTTGAGGAAATGGAAAAAAGCCGCCTGCAGTATAATTACAACCTTTTTTCTGCGGCTCTCGCTCCGCTTTCTCTGCGCTTTCCCATTAAAAATTTTTTTACCTGCGCCGAATTTGCGGCGTATATAATTTCCTCGGTCTACCCTAAAGTGCGCGCCGATAAATTTTACTCGGTAGACGATTTAAGGCACCTGCTGTCAGACTTTGCGGTTTATTACGGCGCCTTCCCCAACATCAAGGATAGCCGCCCCGATTTAAGCTACGAAAAGCAGATTCCTTTCCGAAGGATATGCCGCCTGACCCTTCGCTCAGGTAAAAACCTTGTAATAGCCTGTGTAAACGATAAACTTAAATAAAAGTAAACAGAGTAGCCCGCTCCTTTCGGAGCGGGCTTGTTGTTTTATTACGCTTATTTGTATGCTCTTACGATCTTCTTCATCTCGTCCCATTTCTGTTCCATTTCCCACACCAGCTTAAACTGGGTGTGGCAACGGTCAAGATTGTGGTCGGGATAGTGGGTGCGGAAATATGTATCACCGTCAAGATAGTCGGAGAGGAATCTCATACCGCACTCGAGAGTCATCATCTTTGCGCCCTCGGGGAGCATTTCGATCTCGTTAGCGGTAAGCTGGCCGCCGCAGCCCTCAAGGAAGCCTTTGACATAAACCTCGAACAGCTCGATGTCAAAATGAACCTTGTCAAGATCCTTTTCGTCCTCGGCAGCGGTAGAAGCACCGAAACGGATGGAATCGCCGAAATCGTAAGCGGCAAGACCCGGCATAATGGTATCAAGGTCAACAACACAAAGCTGCTTTCTTGTGTTTGCATCAAGAAGAACATTGTTCATCTTGGTGTCATTGTGGGTAACTCTCAAGGGAAGGTCGCCATTCTCAAGAGCATCGGTCAAAACGCGGGTAAATGCCTCGCGGTCCTTAACAAACTTAATTTCCTCGGAAACATTTTGGAGTCTGCCTGAACGGTTCTCCTCGATAGCCTTAAGGAAATTCTGGTATCTTACGGGGGTGTTGTGGAAGTTTACGATAGTTTCGTGCAGAGTTTCTGCAGGATACTCGCTGAGCATTCTCTGGAAACCGCCGAATGCACGGGCGCTCTCATAGAAATCTTCTTTGCTTTCGGGCAGGTCAAGCGCCAGAGAATCTTCAATAAAGATGTACATTCTCCAATAGTCGCCCTCGCTGTCAACATAAAAGCCCTTGTCATCAAGAGTTCTGATAACAGTTATAGCGCCGCGCTTGTAGTCGCCGCCGCTTTCGCGCAGTTTCTGTCTGAAAAAGTCGGTAACATTAACAATATTTTCAATAACCTCGTCAGGTTTTTTGAAGATCTCCTTGTTAACTCTCTGCAGAATAAATCTGCGGATAACACCGTCAAAATCGGTGGTTACAAGGAATGTATCATTAATATGTCCGTTACCGTAACGGCAGAGGTCGGTTACGACGCCTTTGGTTACAAATTTGGGAAAAATATTGCTTTTAACGTTTTCGATATTCAACGGCTTCATAAAAATTTCCTCCGTTTATAATATACTGTCTGAGCAGTCTAAACTCTATTATAAACGAAATGTAGAAAAAAGACAAGTGTTTTTTATTAAAAGCCGATTAATATAGCAAAAACTACTTAGTAACAATAATTACGCCGTAAACTCCGGGTCCGACATGTGCTCCGATGGTAGAGCCTACCTGCAGCCTGTTCTTAACTTCATAGCCGCCCTGTGTAAGCTTATCTTCAAGCATAGAGCAGTTTTCCTCGCCGTAGGTGTAAAGAGAATAAATAGGAAAGTTGCTGTCAACCTCAAATTTTGAAACTTTGTCGAGAATAAACTGCATAGCTCGTCCCTTTCCAAGACATTTGCCGATTGCGGCAACAGAGCCTTCCTCGCTCAACGAAACAATAGGCTTTACGTCTGCAATTTTGCCGACTGTGGCGGCAGTGCGGCTGAGTCTGCCTCCGCGGTAGAGGTATTCAAGGGTGTCAACGCCCGCAAAAATTTTAACGCGGCTTACAAGCTCTTGGCACTTTTCTGCAATTTCCTCGGCACCAAGACCTTCGGAAATGAGTTTTCTTGCATACTGCACAATAACCGAAATTCCGTGGCTGGCGGATTTTGAGTCGATTATATAAATGCCGTCGTAATCCACCATTGATTTCGCAAGAACTGCACCTTGGTATGTTCCGCTCAAAGCAGACGAAAGGGCAATGTAAATAAGCTCGTCGCCGCTCTCGCGAACCTTTTCGAAAATCTCAACAAAGTCCTGCGGCGAAGGCTGAGAGGTGTGAGGAAACTTCTCACTTTGGGACAGAAGGTCATAAAAGGTGTCGGCTTCAAGGTCAATTCCGTCTCGGTATTCCTTGCCGTCGATGGTGACTTTAATAGGCATAAAATAATCGTATGCATTTTTCTCTGCCGCTAAATCGGAAGCAGAATCAACAAGAATTTTAATCATAGGTTTTCTCCGTTTCTCTTAAAGCTTGTAGCCTGCATTGTCAAGTTTTTTTACAATTCTGATAAAGGCTTCGGCATCTTCCTCGCCAATAATATCAAGGATATTCTTTGCAACGTCCAGAGAGGCTGAATGTACCTCTAAAAATACATCCAGCTTTTCCTCAACGCACCTGACATAAAGGGTTCGTTTGTCCTTTTCGCCCACCTGCCGCGTAAGCAGACCCTTTTTCTCAAGGGAATTTATTGTGCGGTTTGCAAGGGATTTTAACATTCCCGTTTGGGCGATGATTTCCTTAACAGAAATCAGCCCGATGCCGTCCTCGCAGTATTTACTGTAAAGAAGAAGCATAACTGTTGCCTCGTTGTATAACAGGCCCTTGGTTATCCTGCTGTTTTTTAAAATTCCCGAAAGCTTTACCCAAGCTGTCAGTAAATTGTATTCTGTGTTTTTCTCTGCCATAATTCTCCTCCTTATAAAATTAGTTCACAAAGTGAACGATTTACATTATATACCAATTCGCTTTATAAGTCAATAGTTTAGAGCAAAATAAGACGAAAATTGTCGTTTCTACTGTGGGTAGAGAGGTGATTTTCAACTCTACTCAGAGCAAAATCAGCAGTATATCGCGCCACGCGAAAGGTAGGTTGAGGTAGAGGCTTGCAAGGCATATAATAAAAGCATAAAATTTTCGGAGGCGAAAAATGACAAGAACAAAACTTCGTGATAGGGTGCTGCCTGATTATACAAGAGGCGAGGAGATATTCAATTTCGTTTCGCATATAGTCGGCGGCGCATTTGGAATAATAGCTCTGGTTTCCTGCGTGCTGGTTTCTGCCTTTAAGGGTGATGCCTGGGGCGTTGTCGGCAGCGCAATTTACGGCACGTCGCTGGTGCTGCTTTACAGCGTGTCGAGCGTATACCACGCCCTAAACAAGAATATGGGTAAAAAGGTTATGCAGGTTATAGACCACTGCACCATTTACTTTCTTATCGGCGGAACATATACCCCGATCTTATTTTGCTCAATTCGGCCTGTTTCACCCGCTTGGGCGTGGACAATTTTCGGTTTAGTGTGGGGCTGCGCGGCTATGGCGGCGGTATTTACTGCGATAGACCTTAAAAAGTACTCCAAGCTCTCAATGGCTTGCTATATCGGAATGGGCTGGTGCATCGTCCTTGCCGCGAAAGTTACTATTGAGGCAATGCACACCGCGGGGCTTTTGTGGCTTCTTGCAGGCGGTATTTCGTATACTGTAGGCGCCGTTTTGTACGGACTGGGTAAACGCCATAGATATATGCATTCCATCTTCCATCTGTTTGTGGTAGCGGGTAGCATAATGCAGTATATTTGCATAATTTTCTATGTGCTTTAGGTGAGGATATGAACATTCTGTATTGTGGTGATAAAAATATTGCAGACGGCGTTTTGTTGTCAAGCCTTTCTATTGCGAAAACTACACCTCAGCCGCTTAATATCTATATTCTGACGGCTTCGGTAAAAACAGCGAGCAAAAGCTATGAGGCTCTGAGTTCTGATTTTGCAGAGTTTTTAGAGAGTGCCCTCGGAAAGCAAAACAAGGTAAGCCTTTTTAATATTACAGAGCTTTTTAATAGTAATCTGCCCAAAGCGAACATCGAAACGAGGTTTACCCCCTGCTGTATGCTCAGGCTCTATGCCGACCTGTTGCCCGAGCTTCCCGACAAGATTTTGTATCTTGATAACGATGTGCTCTGTCGAAAGGACTGCTCGGATTTTTACGAGCAGGAGATGGGCGGCTATGAGCTTGTCGGCTCGCTCGATCATTACGGCAAATGGTTTTTCAGAAATAATATGCTTTCAGCCGATTATTTAAACTCGGGCGTTTTGCTTTTAAACCTTAAAAAAATTCGCGAGAGCGGGCTTTTTGAAAAATGCAGAGAGTGCTGTAAAAACAAAAAAATGTTTATGCCCGACCAGTCGGCGATAAATAAACTTGCGGAAAGCAAAAAAATTGTGCCCCGCAGATTTAACGAGCAGAGAAAAAAGCACGACAACACCGTCTTTCAGCATTTTACGACAAGCTTTCGCTTTTTTCCGTACTTTCATTCGGTCAGCGTAAAGCCTTGGGATACCGAAAGACTGCACAGTGTGCTTAAAATTTATGAATATGACCCGCTTATTACAGAGTGCCAAAAACTCAAAAGTGAGCGGGCAAAAAAGGAGACTTTAGTATGAACACCCAGAATGAAATTCCTGTTTTTTTCAGCATAGATAATTCTTACGCCCCGTTTCTTGCGGCGGCGCTTTATTCGGCTCAGAAAAACTGTAGCAAAAACAGAAGCTACAGAGCCGTCGTGCTCTATCAGGACTTAAGCGAGGAGAACATAAAAAGGCTCTCGGCTCTTGCAAGCGAAAATTTTTCCATAGATTTTGTAGAAATGAAAAGCGGCCTTGACAGCATAACCGACAGAATGTCCAACCGCCTTCGCTGCGATTACTTTACCCTTACCATTTATTTCAGACTGTTTATCCCCGCAATGTTTCCCGAGTACGATAAGGGAATTTATATCGACAGCGACGTAATAGTCTGCGGCGACCTTGCCGAGCTTTTTGACATCGACCTTAAAGATAATCTTATGGGTGCCTGCACCGACCGCTCGGTTGCCGATGTTCCCGAGCTTGTAAACTATATGGAAAATGCCGTCGGAGTTAAAAAGGAAGAATACATAAATTCGGGCGTGCTTTTGATGAATCTTGAGAAAATGCGTGAGCAAAACCTCGAAAGCCACTTTTTAAATCTGCTTAACACCTATCATTTTGACTGCATTGCTCCCGACCAAGATTACTTAAATGCGATCTGCAACGGCAAGATCTTGTATTTAGGGGAAGAATGGGACACTATGCCCAATCAAAACGCCGCGCCGCTCAAAGACCCCAAGCTTATTCATTACAACCTCTTTTCAAAGCCTTGGTGCTATGATGGTGTGCAGTATAGCGAGCAGTTTTGGCAGTATGCCCAAAATTGCGGCTATATAGACGAAATAAAGGCATATAAAGAGGGGTACAGTGACGAGCAAAAGAAAAAGGACGGCGAGTGCCTCGCTCTCTTGGTGCAAAGAGGAAACGATATGCCCAAAAATGATATTACATTTAAAAAGCTTTTTGAAAGCGGAGTGAAAATTCGTTTATGATAATCGGAGAAAACAGAGAGGCGGTAATAAAAAATATTGCCGCCGCGGCAGAGAGCGGAGATTTTCATAGCAAGGTCGAGTTAAACGACCCTGTGCTGACTGCCCAAGAGTGCCATGCCATCACAGACAGATTTATGGCAAAGCGAAAGACCGCCTCTTTCAAATTTAAGTCGTTTGTAGCGCGCCAAATTGCAAATGCGCTGACAGCGGCAGTAAACCGCAAAACCGAAATTAAGGGAATGGAAAATCTCCCCCAAAATCTCGGCGCCGCCATAATTACAAGCAACCATTTCAGTCCCATTGAAAATACGGTGATAAGGCACCTTACAAGAAAGCTCGGCAGAAAAAGGCTTAATATTGTCAGCCAGATAACAAACCTTGCAATGCCGGGGATGATCGGCTTTTTGATGAACTATGCCGATATTATCCCCCTCTCTGACGAGCTTCACTATATGAATTACGACTTTTCCTCGGTGCTCTCCGAGCTTTTTGCAGGCGGCGAGGTGCTTCTTATTTATCCCGAGCAGGAAATGTGGTTTAATTACAGAAAGCCCCGCCCGCTAAAGAGAGGCGCATATTACTATGCGGCAAAGGCGGGCGTGCCGATAGTCTGCTGCTTTGTGGAGATGACTGACTTAGGCGAAAGGGATAAAGGCAATTTTAACAAAATTAAGTACACCCTGCATATCCTCGGCACACTTTATCCCGATAAGAATAAGACCGTAAAGCAAAACAGCATCGAAATGTGTCAGCGCGATTATGAACTGAAAAAATCGGCTTACGAAAATGCCTACGGCAAAAAGCTCGATTACCGCTTTGAAAAACATGATATTGCAGGCTGGGTAGGTAACTTAAATGAATAGTAAACAAAAGGTGCGTTACTTTAAAAGCTACGATGACGATTTCTTTGAAAACAAGCCGTATTCGCTCCCGCAAAACTACAAATGGGTGAGAAAGGACTCTGTTTCAAGGTTTCTTTCCTGCGTGATCTACGCGCTGGCGTTTGTCTTTTCGAGCGTTTACTGCCGCCTTTTTCTACACGTAAAATTTAAAGGCGCAAAAAAGCTAAGGCGGCAAAAGGGCGGCTTTTTTATCTACGGCAACCACACAATGCCGATAGGCGATGTTTTCAACCCTGCCCTTGCGTCGTTTCCTAAGCGTATCTACACCGTTGTCAGCACACAGAATATGGCGCTAAAAGTAATCGGCAAGATACTTGTCTATCTCGGCGCTTTGCCTATTCCCCAAAGCCTGCGTCAGATGCAGGAGTTTACCTCGGCGGTAGGGGAGCGGGTAGAGGGCGGTCACCCCGTTGTAATTTACCCCGAGGCGCACCTCTGGGAGTACTGCACACAGATTCGCCCTTTTAACGAAAGCGCCTTTAAATTTCCAATTAAATTTAACAAGCCTGTCTATTCAATGACCGCCACATTCCAAAAGAGCCGCTTTTTCAAAAAGCCTAAGGTAACGATTTTTGTGGACGGACCATTTGAGGCAGATGGCGAGAACCCTCGAAAAAGGGCAGAAAGCCTTTGCAAAAATGTACGCGAGCAAATGATAGAGCGCAGTAAAAACAGCACATACGAATATATACGATATGAAAAAGTTTAAGGGCGGCTTAATGCCGCCCTTTATGTTATATATTCTATATTGACAAAATATGGATTATATTGTATTATTGTGTTAGTACGGTAATACAGTTCGTTAGAAAGAGGTGCAAAAATGGAATGGAAGCTTGACAAAAACAGACCAATCTGCCCGCAGATAAAAGAGCAGATATGTGTAGGCATTGCGCGAGGTGACTTCAAGGCGCACGATAGGCTCAGCTCTGTCAGAGAGGTCGCACTCTCGGCAGGAGTCAATCCCAACACCGTGCAGAAAGCCTTTGCAGAGCTGGAGCAAACGGGGCTTATCTATTCGGTCAGAGGGTCAGGCTGGTACGCCTCAGATAATATCGAAACCGCCAAGGGAATAGTCGGCGCAATGGTAAAAATCAAAACTGCGGCATATATAAATGAAATGCAGTCGTTCGGATTTTCCCTTGACGAGATCAAAAAATATGTAGAGGAGTGGAATACGTGAGTGAGATTTTAAGATGCAATTCGCTTACCAAAAAGTTTGGAAATCTTGTTGCGGTAAATAATCTTACCCTTTCGATAGAAAGTGGAAAGATAGTGGGCCTTTTGGGACCTAACGGAAGCGGAAAAACAACCCTTATTAAAATGATAAACGGTCTTTTGCAGGCAAATTCGGGCAGTATCGAGATTTGTGGAAACAAGCCGGGCGTTGAAACCAAAAAGGTAGTTGCATATCTTCCCGATAATATTTTCTTAAACAACTGGATGCGCGTTGAGCAGATAGTTGAGATGTTTGCCGATTTTTATGAGGATTTCAGAAAAGAACTTGCTTACAATATGCTCGAGCGCCTCGGCGTTGACAGAAAGAGAAAACTTAAGACTCTCTCAAAAGGCAATAAGGAAAAGGTCTCGCTGATTTTAGTTATGAGCCGAAACGCTATGCTTTACGTTCTTGACGAGCCTATCGCGGGAGTTGACCCGGCAACGAGGGATTATATCATTTCAACCATTATAAACAACTACAATCCCGAGGCATCGGTCATTATATCGACCCACCTCATTTCAGATATTGAAGAGGTTCTCGACGATGTTATTTTCATTCGGCAGGGCAGTCTTATTCTGCATAAGTCGGCAGACGAGATAAGAACCGAAACGGGAAATAGCATTGATTCTCTGTTTAGGGAGGCGTTCAAATGGTAAAGAAACTTTTTAAATACGAATTTGCGGCATATTTAAAAACGCTTATTCCGTTCAATATTGTACTGCTTTCGGTCGCGTTATTTACAAGGCTCGTTCAGTTTTTTGAAACCGATATAGCTGAGCTCAAGTTTATATACGAGATAATGCTCTCGCTTTCGGTCATGACCTATGTTGCTACGATAATAGCCTGCTTTGCGGCGGTTTTTGTAATGGCGGTGATACGCTTTTACAGAAATCTCTACACGGCGGAAGGATATTTAAGCTTTACTCTGCCGGTAACGGCGAGCCAGCATATATTTGTAAAGCTTACGACGGCGGTAGCGCTTATGGGCTTGACCCTTGTGACCACTGTAGTGTCGCTTGCTATAGCAACGGCAGGAGAGCTCGGCGTAGAGATATTAAAGGCGGCAGGCTATCTTGCCCAAAAATTTGTCGAGGCAGTAGGAGCTAATGGTTGTTTTTATGTTGTTGAGATAATAGTTCTTCTTGTGGTATCACTTTGCGTAAGCCTCTTGTTTTATTACACCTGCATTTCATTGGGTCAGCTCTTTAAAAAGAACAGAGTTTTGGGCGCAGTCGGAGTATATTTTATATTCTACTTTGCCTCGCAGATATTAAGTGCAATTTTTATGGTTATATGGAATATAGCAATAATGACCATTGATTACCAAAAGCTAATGGAATTTGTAGAGGACAATGTTTCTTGGCTGCTGCATCTTTTGTTTATCGGCAGCGCAGTTTTGTATGCGGCGGTTGGTACAGCATACTTCTTTGTAAACAAGTTCATTATGAGCAAAAAGTTAAATCTTGAATAAAAGAGGGAAATTTATGAAAACGTTAGTGAAAAAGATTGTTGGGTTAGTTTTGGCTGTTGGACTTTGCTTTACACTCTGCTCCTGCGTGGCGCTCGGCGGTGGCGATGCGCAGGGTTATTACAAGGACGAAACAAAAACCGAAATCGTCTTTGATAACAACACCTATAAGCTGCTTGATGTTAAAATCGACAATGACATCTTTGTCAATGCATACAATACGATTACCGTAGATGAGGAAGGTGCACCTGCCATACTCGCGACTCTTTTTGGAGACGATATGTTTTATAACGACCAAAAAACAATCATTGAGTTTATAGACGATGATTTGAATTCTGTTTGTTATTGCCGCGAGGATGTATATGATGAGATCTCGCAGACAATAGAAAATCTTGAATTAAATTATATTTGCTATACTACTTTTGATGATGAAGATCAGTCAGAAGATTTTATGCTTGATGACGATATAGCTACAGCGGTAGAGGAGATAGTTTCGTCTCAAACCCCCAAAAAAGAGGATTTTTCCAGTGAAAAATTTGTTGCGCTGTATAAATGCGACAAAAATATGGTCTTCCAGCAGGCTTATGTTGACGTTGACCTGCTCGATAGCGGCAAGTATGTTATAACCAGCTATGACGATGATTATAACACCCTGGTTTATGAGATACCTGCAGAAAAGCTGGATATGTTTAAAACCCTTGTCGATACATACGGTACCGAGCTTTCTTTGTGGTAATAAACAATGATGCGGCGGCCTAAAGGCCGCCGCACATAAACCCGCTTTTTATAAAAGTGAGTAGGGGGGTAAAAATGAAGAAACATATAAAAAGAATTTCTGCCCTTGTGTTATCGGTAGCCTGTTGCCTTGTTCTTTGCTCCTGCAGCGCCATAAAGGAAATGCGGCAGTCGCAGGCCTTTTACGGCGAAAACGAAGGCGAGATTATCTGGGGCGGTCAGGTCTATAAATCGCTGAATATATATGAATTTCCCGAGGGGCTTGAAACACAGATTGGTGATGTGTGTTATATAACCGAAAAAGATGTTCCCGTCCTGCTGTCCCAGCTTATCGGCGACGATATGTACTATAACTACAACAAAACCATACTTAACAGGGACTATAGTTCATATTACGTGCGTGAGGACGTTTACGACTACGTTGAAAATTTGATGGAGTATCCCTATCTTGATAAGTACTGCGTGGAAGTGGACGACGGGTTTAGTTATAATGTAAGCTATGAGCCTGCAAAGCAAAGGTACCTCGATGCTATAGCTCAGATCGCTTCAAGCGAAAATAAGGTTTCTCTTGATATGTATTACAGCGATGCATTAGATACAGTAGATTGGACTTCCATTTATAAATGCGATGAGCAGATGATATTCCTAAACGAAGTTTATAAGATCGAGGAGGACAAAAGCGGGGATATTTACGTTACTGAATTTGATATAGAGATGAAATATGAAGATTATTCTTCCTCGTATCAAACCTATCGTGTCCCCGATGACAAAAAGGCAATGATGAAAGAGCTCCTCACTTTAGGTGAGGACGGCCTTCGCTAAAAAGCAAAACACAAAACAAAAACGGCGGTCATTCGACCGCCGTTTTTTACGCAACAAGTTTTAGTAATTTTGTAGGGACCGGCGTCCTCGACGGTCCGCAGGGTGTTGGCTGCAAGTAGAAACGGACAGTCCGGAGGCCTGTCCCTACAATTTTCTTCGTAGGCTTGTAATAAAAAAGCGGAGATGGCGTTTGCCATCTCTGCTTTAATTTGTTTGTGATTATTTTAATTATTCCTCGGTTGCCTCTTGGGCTTCTGTCTCGGCTGCGGCTTTTTCTCTAAGCTTGCGGTTAACAAAACTCTTTGCAAGTGTATAAATAACGGCGAGTGCGGGAACGCTCAGGATCAGTCCAAGCACTCCGAAAACCGAGCCGCCCACAACGATTGCAACCATGACCCAGAAGGAGCTGAGGCCTACCCGCTGCCCCAAAACCTTTGGACAGATAAAGTTTCCGTCAATCTGTTGCAGGATTACGATGAAAATCACAAAGAACAGCGCCTGCCATGGATTTACAAGCAATATAAGAAGTGCGCTCGGTACCGCTCCGATAAATGGACCAAAGAAAGGAATCATATTTGTGATTGCGATTATAACGCTGATAAGGGCGGGATAGGGCCAGCCGAAGATCAGCATAACAATGTAGCAAACTATTCCAACAATGGTGGAGTCAAGCAGATAGCCTGAAAGATAACGGCTGAAGGTTTCGTGCGAAAGATGCGCCACCCTTATAATGCGCGCCTGAGTAGCGGGCTTTACTATAAGGCTTAAAACCATCTTTGTCTGGCGCTTGAAAATCTCCTTTGATGCCAGCATATAGATAGAAAACGCAAAGCCGACAACAATATTTTTGATAAACGAGGTGGCAGTCATTGCAACATCAAAAATCTTGGGCATATAGCTCGAAAGGTTTTTGAGAAGCTCAAGAACAAGGTTTATAATGTCGCTGCCGAGGTCGTTAAAGTAATTAACAAGTTCGTCAGAAACATTGAACTTGATTAAAAGCTCGGTTATGAGCGCGATGCCCGAGTTGTAGTAGCCTTGAATATTGTTTGCAAGGTCTGTAACGCTTTGCGCGATTGAAGGAATGATCAAAACAATAAATAGGGTTATAATCCCAAGGAAAATCAGATATGTGCAAACCATCGAAAGCGCACGCTTGGATTTAAACTGATTTGGCTTGTTTAAAATCTTTTTAAACGCATTTTTCTCAAACAGCTTTAAAATCGGGTTTAAGATAAATGCAAGAATAAAACCGATAATAAGCGGAGTTAAAATCGAGATTATCCTTGAAATTCCGCCCAGAAGTTTGCCGGGGTATAGCAGAATAAAGATAAACGCAATCGAAGCCGCAATAACGCCGAATGCATACAGCGCAATAGTGAAATATTTGTTGTTTTTCTGAAATTTCACTTTTTTAACCCTCCTTGCTCTCCTCATAAAGAGCTGTAACATCTCTTATAATTTCATCAACCTCGTTTTTGGTATTAACCGCACAGCAGCGCCGCCTTATGTCTGCCGCACCCCTTATTCCTTTAAAGAAAAAGGGCAGATGGCGGCGAAGCTCAACCATTGCAAGTCTTTCGCCCTTGTTTTCACACTCGAGGCGGCAAAGCTCTTTTACTACGTCCATTCTTTCGTAAAAGGTGGGAGGTGTATAAGGCTCGCCCTGCTCGGCGCATTTAAGCTCGTCAAAAATAAAGGGATTACCGAGCGCCGCTCTGCCTATCATAACAAGGTCACAGTTTGTGTGAGTCTTCATTTTACGCGCGTCCTCGGCGCCCTCTATGTCACCGTTTGCAACAACGGGAATGTTGACCGCCGCCTTTACCTCGGCAATAGCGTCAAGATTAGTCGGCGGCTGGTAATACTGGTCGCGGGTCCTGCCGTGAACGGTTATAAATGCCGCACCGTTGTCCTCTAAACACTTTGCGAACTCTGCCGCACAGATGCTGTCCTTGTCCCAGCCTATGCGCATTTTAACGCTTATGGGAACATCTACCGCCTTTACAAGCGCGGAAACTATCTGTCCTGCAAGCTTGTGATTTTTCAGTAGCGAGCTGCCGCAGCCGTTGCCTGCGATTTTGGGAACGGGGCAGCCCATATTTACGTCGATAATATCCGGCTTGTAGGAAAGAAGTAGCTGCGCCGCCTGCGCCATACAATCGGGCTCGGAGCCAAAAAGCTGAATAGCAAGCGGCCTCTCGCCCTCGCAGTAGCGAAGCAGCTCGGCAGTCTTTTTGTCCTTAAAGCAGAGCGCCTTTGCCGAAACCATCTCGGTAACAACAAGTCCTGCGCCGTGATTTCTGCAAAGCAGTCTGAAGGCACTGTCGGTAAAGCCGGCCATTGGCGCGAGAATTGCAGAATCTATTTTAATTTTTCCAACTTCAAGCATATAAATACACAATTAGACCTTTTTAGTTCTTTTTGCCGAATATCGAAACGGCGTGCTTTAAATTTTTGATCTCAACCTCACCTACGCTGCCGCCAAACTCGCCGTCAAGCGACCAAGGGGTAGGTTCCTTAAATGTAAATTTTGCGTTCTTTACGCGCCTGAATATAACGTGCTCGTCGGTAAAACGCTGGCGGCTAAGCTCGTTTAAGGTTTTGTGAAGCGCATCTGTGTTTTTGGGTCTGCGAATTAAGATAAGCTCAAAAAGCCCGTCGTCAAGAACAATGTCGCTCTTGTCAAGCTTGATAAGGCCCGCAACCGAGCGGGAATTGAAAACTCCGCCCAGCAAAAATTCTCCTTCACATTCAAATTCGTCCGCTTCGACTTTTACATAATGCGGCACAAGTTCTTCGAAAGCCTTTGCAACTCCTGTCATAACATAGGCAAAGTGACCGAAGATATTTTTAAGCTTGCGGGGAGTAGAATATGAGATCTTTGTAAAAGCGCCGAAGGATGCGGTGTAGCAAAAATATTTATCCTCGCCGAAAAGGCCAACATCAAACGGCTTGGGCTCGCCCTCCATAATAAGCTCGGCGGCCTTTTTGTTCTTTTTGGGAATTGCTAAGGTGCGCGCCATATCGTTGGTACTGCCCGAGGGAATGTATCCGATAGGAATGTTAATGCCGCTCTTTAAAAGGGCGGTAACAGTTTCGTTAAGAGTTCCGTCGCCACCGCTGCAGACCACCATTTCGTGCTCAGCGGCATTTTTTTCTACAAGCCTTATCGCGTCACCCTCTTTCAGTGTTGTAAGGGTGGTGGTAATGCAGTCGCGCTTGCAAAAGGATTCGATTATATCAAAAATATTGTACCTCTGGTGAGTGAGTCCTGCCTTTGGGTTTATGACAAGCAGAATTTTTTTAAAGTCCAAAACGCAGCACCTCCTGAAAATAGCTTTCTATATTATATTTTATACCAAAATCTGCAAAAGTCAATAAAGCGGAATATTTTATACAAACTGTTAATATATTTGTCATAGATAGGGTACAAAAGGAGGAAAAACAATGGATGCCAGCCTTATAAGAAAAGAACTTATGCAGAGAAAGACCATTTATGACGGTTCCTGCGAGATAGGGGTTGAAACCGCTCTTGTTCTCCCTGATTATATGGGTGATATTGAGAAAATTTTAAAATGCTCTCTTACCGCAAGAGCAACATCAAAAAGAATAGAGGGCCAGCGCCTTGTGTTAGGCGGAATGGCTTTTATGCGAATGCTTTACATAACATCTGACGGCAAGGTCGAAAGCTTTGAAACGCAGATTCCGTTTTCAAAGAATATCGACCTGCAAGCTTCCGGCGAAAATCCTGCCGCTACTGTGCGGTTTGAAACCGAGTATTCAAACTGCCTTGCGGTAAGCCCAAGGCGCATTGAACTGCGAGGAGCGCTTTTAATGCGGGCTAGGGTACAGGTGAGCGCTGCGCTCTCTATTGCAGTTGATATCGACTCAGACGGCGTTGAGTGTAAGAAAAGGTGCTTTGAGGCCGAGGTGCCGCTTAGCTGCGTCTGCGAAAACTTTACCGTTATGGAAGAATACGAACTGGCCGCTCCCATAAGCTCGGTTGTTCGTATGAGCGCCAACCCAAAGGTCTTGGAGCACAAGATAGTTTCGGGCAGGCTTATCATAAAGGGCGAAATTGACCTAAATATCGTCTATGTAAGCGACGAGGCAGACGGAGTGAAAACCGCGCAGTTTACCCTGCCCGTAAACCATTTTATGATGGTAAACGGCTCAGAGGAGGGGGATAGAGCTGACCTGCGCCTCGAGATTTGTCGGCTTTCTGCCGAGCCGATAGGCAGAGAGGGCAGCGAAATTGCTGTTGAGGTTTTACTTGAGGCTTCGGCTGAGATTTTAAGGAGAGAGAATATAGACGCGGTGGTCGACTGCTATTGCATAGGCAGAGAGTCAGCCTGCGAAAAGGGTGAAATTTCGGTTACTACCCTAAATAAGAACGAAAACAAATCGCATCAGATCTGCATTGCACTCGATAATCTTGCGGGCGAAGTCATAGATGTTTTTGCCGATGTAAAAAACATTTCGGCATCCGCAAACGAGCACGGCGAGATTATGGTAAAGTGCGATCTGAATGCGGGAATGCTGGCGCGCGACGGCGAGGGCGAGGTCAATATCTTTGATAAGGCGGTGCCGCTTGAAATTTCCCTCGCGGCAGACAGAGAGTATATCGGCTCATACTGCGACGGAGAAGTTTCGGTCTTGTCGGCAAGCCGCGTGCCTAATAAAAACGAGGTTTGCGTTGTGCTCTTGTTAGAGGCCAAGATACTTAAAAACGAGAGTGTGCCCGTTATAAACAATATGGCAATCTCTGCAGAGCAGACCGAGCGCGACCCCAAAACCGCAATGACCATCTATTTTGCAAAAGAGGGGGAGGACGCCTTTGATATTGCTAAAAGGTATAACACTTCTTGGCGAGCGGTTATGGAGCAAAACGACCTTGACGACTCTCTAATAAAGCAAAACAAAAAGATCCTTATCCCAATGGTAAAG
Organism: uncultured Oscillospiraceae bacterium; assembly: GCA_964508295.1. Taxonomy (GTDB): domain Bacteria; phylum Bacillota; class Clostridia; order Oscillospirales; family Ruminococcaceae; genus SIG578. Next base: position 16,107 of record CAZDSQ010000014.1, read on the forward strand.
TAATTACCAAATGTTCGATTGAACACTTGGTATCGATATAAATTCCTAAGCGGAATTTGCCATATATCGCATTTACAAGGTAAATATATCGCATGGGCATTAGCCCATATATAGCAAAACAAAAAAGCCAACTGAAAAATTCGGTTGGCTTTTTGCTTTTCATAAGAAAAAAGGTTTTTTGCACTTGTTTTTCTATTTATTTATCTAATGTATAGCGAATGCTGTAGTAGCCGTTGTCCTTAACCACGGCGTTAAAGGAGCCTGCCTCAAAGGGCTTTTCGCTCTCGCAAACACCCTCAAAGCTTTGGGTCAGAACAATATTCTCATTAAGGTCTAAGAGCTCGGCGGTAAGGCGGTAGCTCTCGCCCTTTTCAAGACCCGCAATAACAGGAGTTACCTCAAAGCTCTTGGGCTTTAAAACGTCAAGAGATTTTGAAAGGGCAATGTCCTGCTGGTAGCCTTCTTTCAAGGTAAAGAAGGAGTACTTGGGGTAGCCGTAGCAGTCAAGCGGGGGCTTAAGGTAAGAGCCGTTGTTTGCTCCGCTCATAAGGCAGCACCAGAGCATACCGTCTGCATCATTAAGTCTTAGAACCTGTGTGCAGACCTTGGCGCATAGCGCCTGATATGCCTGGCTTTCACGCCAGTTTTCAGTTGTGAAATCGTAGCCCATAGCCTTTTCGTCGCCAACCTCGTAGGACTTGTCGTTGAAAAAGTCCTTGGCTTCTGGCACGTTGGGACTGGGCCTGCCGATAACCGCAAACTCGGTTATGAGATAGGCGTGCTTTTTGGAGTTAAACATTCCCGGCTGAATTGACCAGTCCTGCTCTCTCATTCTCTCCCAGCCTGTGCCGTAGCCGAGCAGTATCTCGTAGGTGTGCGAGGAGCGCACAACTAAGGGATCTGTCCATTCTGCAGGAGCGTTTGCAGGGTTTCCGTTGTGGTCGAATTTTCCGCTGTCGTCATAATATCCGCAGCCCTCGTAAGGATAAAGGTCGGCGGCATAGTAAAGGTGCGAAACGGGGCAGATAAGCCTTGTCTTGTCGACCTCTTTAACGGCAGGAACAAAGGTTTTGTAAATGTTGTTTATGTCGTTTAAGTCGGGGTGGTACTCGTTAGAGCCCTCCCACATAATGATGCTGGGGTGGTTTCTTCTTGCAGAGATCTGTTTAATGTAGCCGTCTTTCGCCTGCCACTTGCCGCCGAATGCCATCTGCTCAGCGCTATCAATAAAGCGGGTTATCCAAATGAGCAGAAGTCCAATCCTGTCGGCATAGCGAGCGTAACGGATGTCGTTGCTTCCGTAACCGAGCATATGAAGTCTTAAGGTGTTGCCGCCTAAAAGGCGTACAAGCTTTTCCTGCTGCCATATCTGCTCGTCTCTCGGGCAGATGTGGGTAACGGGGGTTTCGTCGTGCGGGGGCAAAAACTGCATAATGAGAGCGCCGTTTAAAACGATCGGCTCGCCGTTTAAGAGCACTCTGCCGTCCTTCTGCTCTATTGTTCTGAAGCCTGTTTCGATAACCTCGTCGTCAACCTCACGGCCGCTTTCGTCGAGAGCAATAACACGAACGGCATAAAGCACGGGCGCATCTACCGACCAAGGCTCTACATCGAGCGAGAACTTCTCGCAAAGTTTATAATTGCTGGTAAAGAAAACACCGAGATAAACCTCGTCCTCTTTTTGAGGAAAAATTTTCTGCAAGGTGATTTTTGCTTTTTTGGAGGCGAGCTTTGCCGAAACGGTAAAGTCGACCTTTTCGCTTACCTTTTCGGTTACAACAAGAACGTCCGAAACCTCATACTCGTTTATAAATGTAACAGTAACCTTTTCGCAGAACCAGCCGTTGTAGGTGTCGGTCTGCCTGTGCCAGTTAAAGAGGGTTTCGGGAGCGCGTGGGTCAACAACAATCTTGATGCTGTTACTGCCCTCTCTAAGACAGTCGGTAATATCAAGCTTCTGAGCCTCAAAGCCGTCGGCCTTGAGAACCTCTACGCCGTTTATGTAAACTGTGCCGTGCGGGTCGAGAGAGTCCAAATCAAGAATGGCAGATGCGCAGTTGCTGTACTCAAACTCGCTCTCTAAAATAAGCGCTTTGTTGCGGTTATTAAATCCTCCTACTCGGTATGGGAGCTTAACCTCGCCGATCTCCTCTATCTCTCCAGCGGCCTTGTCTGCGCCGCTAAAGAAAGAGGTGACCTCGCCGTTTTCAAACTTCATCGAAACGGGCTTAAAGCTCCACTCTCCAAAGTGGAACATTCCGCTGCCGACAAAAAGTGTGTCGGGTACGAGGGCGTTTGTGCAAGGAAACTCCTTTGTCGTTCCGCCAAGCGTGACCTCAAAACTGTCGCCAAGCAGCTTTACTGTGACCGTCTGCCAGCAGTCGTACTCGTAGTCGCAGACATACCGGTTGTCAAGAATGTACTCATTTTTGTTTCCAAGGCAGGCGTAAAACTTGCCGTGAGGATAGAAATGAAGCTTTAAAATATCGTAAATACCGTTTCTGAGTTCAATGGTTCTTGCGGTCGTCGAGTCAATAACCTTGGAAATAAAGGACTTGTACTCGCTGTCAATGTAGACTGAGAAGGTGAATTCCTTTAAGTCGCCGTCAATGTTGTAAACTGCCGCAGGCGAGGGTGGATAGGGGTGTCTTTTGAAAACAACGCACTCATTATCAATTACTGCACGCGGAGTGTAGAGATACCAGCCGCGAGAGGTGGGAACAGACTGCAGAGATGCGCGCATAGTATCAAGATTTAAGCGCCGTGTTGCCCTCGGCAGAGTTTCCGCCTCGCAAATAGCGGCAAGCTCTTTGGCGGCATCCTCCTCAGAAAGAATTTTCTGAGGATCTTTAGTGACGGGGTAGGACTTTTCAAGGTAGTCAGCATACTCCTTTAAAAACTCCACTCTCTGCTCGGTAGTCATAAGCGAGTTGTCGGAAAAATCGTGATTTTTCTTGCCGTCGTTAAATCTGTCGTGGCAGTAGAAAAATTCGTTAGAATAAATTGACATATTTACACCTCGTTTAAGGAGCTAAAATTTAAAGTATTCTTTGGCGTTGTAGTAGCAGATGCCGCTTGCAATTTTAATAAGGGTGTCCATATCCTTGGGATACTCGCCCTCTTCTACCCACTTGCCTAAGAGGTTACAGAGTATGCGTCTGAAATATTCGTGTCTGGGATATGAAACAAAGCTTCTCGAGTCGGTAAGCATACCAACAAAGCGTGAGATCATACCGAGGTTTGAGAGTGCGCGCATCTGGCTCTCCATTCCGTCGCGCTGGTCATTAAACCACCAGCCCGAGCCAAACTGAATTTTGCCGGGGATACCGCCGCCCTGGAAGTTGCCGAGCATGGTTCCGAGAACGTAGTTGTCCTTGGGGTTTAAGGTGTAAAGAATTGTCTTGGGGAGCATATCCTTTGATTCAAGAGCATCGAGAACCTTGGAAATGCCTTCGGCGATCTGAAAGTCGTTTATCGAGTCAAAGCCTGTGTCAGCGCCGAGTTTATTAAACATTCTTGTGTTGTTGTTTCTGAGTGCGCCGATGTGAAGCTGCATTGTCCAGCCCCTCTTTGCGTACTCCTCGCCGAGAAATACAAGCTTGTCTATCATATCATTGTCAAGAACGTCTACGGCGTGGTCGGAAAGGCGGCAACCGTTAGCGCTGAAGTAGTCCATTCTCTCGGTGATGTCGCCCTTAATTTCGGATAAGTCGGGGCGGAAGGTGGGCAGAATTTTGGCCGAGAAGCCCTTTAAAGCCTTGTGGTATTCAAGGTTGTCGTAGGGGTTGTCGGTGGTGCAGATGACCTCAACGTTTGACTTTTTTATAAGCTCCTGAGCCCTGAACTCGTCTTTATTAAGGCAGTCGTTTACCTTATCCCAGATCTCTTTGGCGGTTTTCTCGCAAAGCTCCTCCTCAATCCCAAAATATCTTTTGAGCTCAAGGTGGGTCCAATGGTAAAGGGGGTTTCCGATGAGCATGGGCATAGTTTTTGCAAACTCGACCCACTTTTCATATTCGTCGGCGTCGCCCGTAATAAAGCGCTCGTCCACGCCGTTTGTTCTCATCTGGCGCCATTTGTAATGGTCGCCGCCAAGGAAAAGCTCGAAAGCATTCTTGAACTTGTGGTTGTCGGCAATCATTTTGGGAACTAAGTGGCAGTGGTAGTCAATGATGGGAAGATCCTTGACAGCCGCATAAAGCTCCTTTGCGGTCTCATTTTTAAGCATAAAATCGTCTTTGATAAAACTCACAGTGTAACACCATCCTTAAATATAGAAATTTCTTCATATCCGTTTTCTTCGTTTTTAGCAAGTTTTCCGCTCGCTACCTCTATTGTAAAGCTTAAAAGCTCATCCGTCAACTCCTTTCCCGCAAGACAAGGGGAGGCGTCAAAGTCAATCCAGGATGCCTTTTTGGTGGCAAGGGTGTTGTTTGTTGCAATCTTAATGGTCGGAACGGCCGAGCCTAAGGGAGTTCCTCGTCCCGTTGTAAATAAAATGAGGTGAACGCCCGAGGCCATAAGATTTGTAACCGCAACAATGTCGTTGCCGGGGCCGTTTAAAAGCGAAAGGCCGTTTTTGGATATTCTCTCGCCGCAAGAGAGAACGTCAACAACGGGGGAAAGGCCGCCCTTTTGAACGCAGCCGAGGGATTTTTCCTCAAGCGTTGTAATTCCGCCCGCCTTGTTACCCGGCGAGGGATTTTCGTATATAACCTGATCGTGCCTTGTGTAGTAGTCCTTAAAGTTGTTGATAAGGGCAACAGTTTTGTCAAAGGTTTCGCGGTCTACGCATCTGTCCATTAAGAGATGCTCTGCGCCGAACATTTCGGGAACCTCGGTAAGAATGCAGGAGCCGCCCATTTTAACAAGAGCGTCGCAAAATCTGCCAACGAGGGGGTTTGCGGTAATGCCCGAAAATCCGTCGCTTCCGCCGCACTTAAGGCCTACCTTGAGCTTAGAAATGGGAACGGGAACTCTCTCAAAGCCCCTAGCATATTCCTTAAGCTCGTTAATTAGCCTAACACCCTCGGCAATTTCGTCATCAAACTCCTGCGCGACCAAAAACTTAACTCTCTTTTCGTCATAGTCGCCCAAAACCTTTTTGAAAGCCTCAATGTTGTTATTTTCACAACCAAGGCCGAGGACTAAAACGCCTGCGGCGTTGGGATGATGCACCATTGCGGCAAGGATTTTTTGGGTGTAAAGCTGGTCGTCGCCAAGCTGGGAGCAGCCAAAGGGGTGGGGGAAGTGCTTCGCCCCCGTAAGCTTAGCAAGCCTTTCTGCCGTCTTGTTAACACAGCCGACTGTGTTTACTATCCAGATGTCGTTTCTTATTCCAACCTCGCCGTTTTCACGGACGTAGCCTTGAAAAGTGAGATCGGAGTCGATTTTCTCAAAGGATAAATCAACGGGATTGTAGCTGTACTCGAGCTTTTCGGAAAGGTTTGTTTTAATGTTGTGGGTGTGAACGTGCTCGCCCTTTTTTATGTCGCAAACGGCGTGGCCGATAGGCTGGCCGTATTTTATAACGTTTTCGCCTTTTCTTATGTCGCAAAGGGCGTATTTGTGTCCGTTTTCGATATTGACCTCAACGTTATCAAGCTTATTTATTAACATATTTGTTTATCTCGCTTTCAAGATAGGATAGATCCTCTCCCCAGAGAGAAGTATTTTTAAGAATGTCATGGGCCGAGGCGGTCTTCATAAATGCCACAACCTCTGCGTCATCGTTTGTCATATCTGTTCTGTAAAAGTCGATAAGCTTTGCAAACGAGAAGATGAGTGTTTCGGGCATCTTGTTAAATCTCTTTATGTACTCGGTGATCGAGGGCAGAACTCTGACCTTGAATTTGCTTACAGAGTTAAGAGCAATCGAAGTAAGCATATGTTTAATGTATGGGTTAGCAAAGCGGGTGAGAACGTTCTCTGCGTAGTCGATAAGTTCCTCGCGAGGAAGGTCAAGGGTGGGAATAATCTCGTCAAAAACGCACCTTCTGATGTGCTCGTGCATCTTTTCATCGTCAACGCAGGACTTAACTGTGTCAAAGCCCGAAAGCAGAGCGTAGGGAACGAGCGAGGTGTGAGCGCCGTTTAAGATGCGGACCTTTCTTGTGCGGTACATCTCAAGGTTGTCGGTGAGGATAATGTTAAGGCCGCACTTGTCAAAGGGGATTTCCTCAAACAGTCCTTTATATCCCTCAATAACCCAAAGGTGAAAATACTCCGAGGTGTTAACCATATTGTCCTCGTAGCCGAGATTTAATTCCTCGCCCTTGGGATAGCCTGTGTTGATGCGGTCAACGAGCGTATTGCAGAAAACGTTTTCGTTTTCTATCCAGCTCTTGAAAGCATCGCCGAGCTGCCAGAGCTCTGTATACTGCAGAATGCACTTTTTAAGGTTTGCGCCGTTCTTGTCGATAAGCTCGCAGGGCAGGAAAACAAAGCCAGCAAGACCTAATTCAAAGCGCTTAAACAAAAGCTGTGTAAGCTTGCCGGGGAAAGAGGAGGCAGGCTTGTCAGAGAAGCTGTCACGCTCATCAAAGGTAATTCCCGCCTCGGTAGTGTTGGAAACGATAAAGCGAAAATCGGGATTTTCTGCGAGCGCCATATATCCCTCAAAATCATCGTAGGGCTTTACACATCTTGAGATAACATCAATCTTTTGAATGTCAACTCCCTCGGTGCCGCGGCAGATGTGTGTGTAAACGCAGTCCTGAGCGGTCAGCATATCGCACATTCCCTTTTCGATAGGCTGAACAACAACGACCTTTCCGCCAAAGTCTGCTTTCTCGTTAGCAATGTTTATAAACCAATCAACAAATCCACGAAGGAAACCGCCCTCGCCAAACTGAATAATTTTTTCTTTCATAATAAATCGCTCCTTTTAAGCTTTTATATCTTGATTATATATCAAATAAATATATGTTTCCTTTAAAATATCGGCAAATTGTGTAATATTTCTTGACTTTATTGATATGATATGTTATTTTAAAAACGGTGATGGTATGAAACTTGTAAATTATCCCGAAAATGCCTCGTTCTTTTTCAGCCACGACGTAAAGAATGAGGATAGCGGCGAGTGGACAATGCAAAGGCATTATCACGACCTTTTTGAGATATACTATCTCGAGAGCGGAAGCTGCAATTATTTTATCGACAATAAATCCTACCAGCTTTTAGAGGGGGACGTTGCCGTTATTCCTGCGGGTGTTATCCACAACACCCTTTATAAGAACAGTAAATATTCGAGAATGCTCATTAACTGCACCTCAAAGTATATTCCAGCCTCGGTCATATCCCGCTTTAAAAAGCTCACCTATATTTACAGAAACGGCGAGGCGAGCCGAAAGATTTATTCGCTTTTAAAGGAAATTGAGGAGGAATACGAGGGCGGCGCCGAGCTTTCAGATGAGGTTATCTCCTGCCTTACGGGTATGCTCTTTTTTACAATGCTCAGAAACCCTAATAGCTATGACGATACCGAGGTAAAAAACGAGTACGTTGAAAAGGCGGTAAACTTTGTCCAGAAAAATTACACAGAGTCTCTCTCATTAACCGACACCGCAAAAATGTTTTCGCTAAGCCCCGAGCACTTTTCAAGGGAGTTTAAAAAGGAAACGGGCTTCGGCTTCTGCGAGTATGTAAACATTCTACGGCTCAAAAAGGCCGAGCAGCTTTTAAGGGAAAACTCAAAAATTACCGTAACCGAGGTTTCGGAAAAATGCGGCTTTAACGATAGCAACTATTTTTCTGTCAGATTTAAAAAGATGTTCGGGGTTTCACCGAAAAAAATACAAAAAAAATCAAAAAACTAATGAAATCATTACAAACAGCGCATTAAATCCTATTGAAAAGAGGGTTTTGGTGTGCTACCATAAAGATAATGATGGTTTATGCGGTAAAAAGCGCGAATATCAAAAAAATCCATATTTAAGTTGCTTTTTTCTATTTAAAACAGTAAGACCATTTTGTATTCTTAACTTAACTCAAATATAAATTCAAGGAGGACCAAAAATGGAAAAATCACAGGTAATTAAAAGACTTACTGACTGCGGTCTTGTTGCTGTAGTTCGTGCAAAAGACGAAGAAGAGGCTATCAGAATTTCTGATGCTTGCTTAGAAGGCGGATGCACAGGCATCGAGCTTACCTTCACAGTTCCCGGCGCTCACAAGGTTATCGAGGCTCTCGCTAAAAAGTATTCAAACGGCGAGATGATGCTCGGAGCGGGCACAGTTCTTGATAGTGAAACTGCAAGAATTGCAATTCTCTCTGGCGCAAACTATATCGTAAGCCCCGGCTTCAACCTCGCTTCTGCCAAACTTTGCGGCAGATATCAGGTTCCTTATATGCCCGGCTGTATGACAATTACCGAGGTTATCACCGCTATGGAAGCAGGAGCAGACATCTGCAAAATTTTCCCTGCTGACCTTTTTGGCCCTACGATCATAAAGGACATCAAGGGTCCTCTCCCTCAGGCAAAGCTTATGCCCACAGGCGGTGTTGACGTTTCTAACGTTGACCAGTGGATCAAGGCGGGCGCAGTAGCAGTCGGCGCAGGTTCTTCGCTCACCGCTGGTGCAAAGACAGGCGACTATGCCGCTATCACCGCAACTGCAAAAGAGTTTATCGCAAAAATTAAGGAAGCAAGAGGTGCATAATAATGGCAAAGGTTGTAACAATGGGCGAAATAATGCTCAGACTTTCTACTCCCGGTAACGAGAGATTTATCCAGGCAGACGAGTTTGACGTTTGCTATGGCGGCGGCGAGGCAAACGTTGCCGTGTCGCTCGCAAACTATGGCCACGATGCCGAGTTTGTAACAAAGGTCCCTGCAAATCCCATCGGTGACTGCGCAGTTGCCGCACTCAGAAAAATGAACGTAGAAACTAAGAACATTGCCCGCGGTGGTGAAAGACTTGGTATCTACTTCCTTGAAACAGGCGCAAGTATGCGTGCTTCAAACGTTGTTTACGACAGAGCTCACTCGTCGATCTCTGAGGCAGACGCTGCAGACTTTGATTTTGATGCGATATTCGAGGGCGCAGACTGGTTCCACTTCACAGGAATTACCCCCGCCGTTTCTGATAAGGCTGCAGAGCTTACCGAGATTGCACTCAAAGCCGCCAAAAAGCACGGCGTAAAGGTTTCTGTTGACCTTAACTTCAGAAAGAAGCTCTGGTCGAGCGAAAAGGCTCAGAAGGTTATGACAAACCTTATGCAGTATGTTGATGTTTGCATCGGCAACGAAGAGGATGCCGAAAAGGTTCTCGGCTTCAAGCCCGGCGAAACCGACGTTACAAGCGGCGAGTTAGAGCTGGCGGGCTATAAGAGCATCTTTGAGCAGATGGTAGAGAAATTCAACTTTGAGTATGTTATTTCCTCTCTCCGCGTTTCAAAGTCTGCTTCCGATAACGGCTGGTCGGCCTGCATCTACAGTAGAGATACCAAGGAGTTCTATCACTCCAAGGAGTACAGAGTTCATCCCATCGTTGACCGTGTTGGCGGCGGAGATAGCTTTGCGGGCGGCACAATCTGCGGCTTCTTAGACGGCAAGAACTTTAAAGAGGCTCTCGAGTTTGGCGTTGCAGCTTCTGCATTAAAGCACACCATCCCAGGTGACTTTAACTTAGTTACCAGAGCAGAGGTTGAGGCCTTAGCCGGCGGCGACGGCAGCGGCCGAGTTCAGAGATAACTAATAGCATAAAAACAAAAACGGCAACCGAAAGGTTGCCGTTTTTTTCTGTAGGGCTGGGGCTTGCTCCCGCCGCAATTTTTTTTACTGACGATAATCTTTAAGGAAACCGCCGCACCCTACAAATCCTCTGTTTCCTCGTAAGAAACATAGGCTTCCTCTGCGTTTTGCATTGCCTCAATTAAAACTAATTTTGCAGCTCCGTTTGCTCCCTTTTCCATATAATCTATCGCATCTGCAAATGCTGAAAGCAAAATAAAATACGGCTTTTTGTATTCGCTCATTTTTCTTCACCAATACCTTTATAAATTTTTGTATTTTATAATTATTATACTTCCGCTATGGAATTATGTCAATAATATTTTCGTTTATTATTCTATTAAGGAATTAAACGAGAGGTATTATAAAAATGAAAATAAGAAAAAAGGAATACGGAAACTGTAATTTAGTTGGCAGAAATATAGAGCGGCTCAGAAAGGAAAAGGGGATCAAGCAAAAGGATTTTATCTCTAAGATGCAGACTATGGGTTGCGATATAAATCCCACAAGTTATTCAAAGCTTGAGGGGCAGGTAAGGCAGGCAACAGATAAGGAAATTTTTGCCGCGGCAAAAATTTTAAACGTCAGCTTGGAAAAGCTTTTTGAATAAAAAGATAAGGCCTCTCCTTTGAGGAGGAGGCTCCGCCGCAGGCGGCGTATTTTATTGCGGAACGACACATAGGTCGTTCCCTACAGATTAAAAAACAGACTCATTTTTAAATGAGTCTGTTTTTATTTTTGCTTTAAACTTACTGACGATAATCTTTAAGGAAATCACCGATGTCCGAAACTGCCTTTGCAAGCTCCTCGGGCTCGGGGAGCATAACGATTCTGAAATGGTCGGGAGTGGGGAAGTCAAAGCCGCTTCCGGGAACGATAAAGATGTGCTTTTCGTGCAAAAGGTCAAAAGCAAACTTCTTGTCGTCGGTAATGTTGAACTTCTTAACGTCAAGCTTGGGGAAAACGTAGAAGGCCGCTTTGTTCTTAACGCAGGAAATGCCTTCGATCTTTTCAAGCTCGCGCATTGTGGCCTCGCGCTGCTCGTAAAGTCTGCCGCCGGGCGAAACCATAGCCTTTGTGCTGGCAAAATCGTCGAGAGCGGCGGGGATAACAAGCTGGGTCAGAGCATTTGAGCAAAGACGCATAGCTGCCATCTGGAAAATGCCCTCGAGATAATCGTCAGCCTTGCCCTTTGCACCGCTGATAACCATCCAGCCGCAACGGAAACCGCAGATAACGTGCGACTTGGAAAGGCCGTTCATTGTAATAACAAGTCTGTCGGGAGCGAGCGCGGCAGTTGAAACGTGCTCCACGCCGTCCATAAGAAGCCTGTCGTAAATTTCGTCCGAGAAGATAATGAGGTCGTGCTCTCTTGCAAGGTCAATGATCTGCTCAAGCACCTCTTTGGGATAAACCGCGCCTGTGGGGTTGTTGGGGTTAATGATAACAACCGCTCTTGTGCGGCTTGTGATTTTGGAGCGCATATCGTCAATGTCGGGGAACCAGTCAGACTGCTCGTCGCAGGTGTAGAAAACGGGCTTGCCGCCTGCTATGTAAGCCGAGTTGGTCCAAAGCGAGTAGCTGGGGGAGGGGATGAGAATTTCGTCCCCGTCGTTTAAAAGGGCGGTGAGCGCCATGCTGACAAGCTCGCTGACTCCGTTTCCAATGTAGATGTCATCGGGAGTAATGTCCTGTATGCCCTTTGATTTGTGGTACTCACAGATAGCACGGCGAGCTTCGGGCATACCCTTGAGGTCGCAGTAGCCGACAGCTTTATCCGCACCTGTTAAAAGAGCGTTTCTAACGCTGTCAGGCATAGTAAAGCCAAAGGTGGCGGGGTTTCCTGTGTTAAGCCTTAAAACACTTGTGCCTTCCTTTATCATACGCTGGCTCTCGGTGTAGAGAGGGCCTCTTATATCTGAATGAACGTGTTCAAGCTTTTTAGCGCGATTGAGCATAATTTTGCCTCCTAAAATGAAATTAATTCACGCAATAAATATATTATAAATGTAAAGAGTCAAAATTTCAATATTTTATTGCAAGAAAAATATATTTTTGCTACAATATACCTGTAAAGAGGTGAGTCAAATGAAGCTAAGCTTTGACATAAGAGGCAAAAATCAGCCCGACCCCTTTGTTTTTGAGGACGACGGCAGGTTTTATATGTACGTAACCGCCTATGAGGGCGTTGAGGCGTATAGCGCCCCCGACCTTTTCAGCGAGTGGAAATTTGAGGGTACAGTCTTAAAAATAGATGGGTGCAAAAACTACTGGGCGCCATGCATTATAAGGCTCGAAAACATATATTATATGACTTTTCTTGTTGCGGTGAGGGTTTTTCTGAGCATCTTTTTGTGGCAAGCTCGCCCTGCCCGTTGGGCCCCTTTGAAAATTCCAAGCGCCTTTACGACCGCTTTACAATAGATGCTCACGTAGTAAAAACCGGCGGCGGACTTTTTCTATTTTACGCCGAGGACAATCGTGAGCCCGAGCGCTTTGGCACGAGGGTGTTTGTCGACAGGCTCATTACTCCTACAACATCTGCAAACCTCAGAAAAGAGATAATCGTGCCCGATTTTGACGAGGAGATATATACCAAAAATCGCTTTGGCGACGGCAGAGATTGGCACACGATTGAAGGCCCTTTTTGGTTTAAAGAGGGCGACTGGCAGTACGTTATGTATAGCGGCGGATGCTATCAGAATGATAGCTACCATATTGGTTACGCCGCCGCAAAAACCGATAACGAGGAGCTGACTGCTGTTGATTTTGTAAAACATACCGATAACGGAAATTTCGCGCCCGTGCTTATTAAAAACGAGACCGAAGAGGGAACAGGGCATCACAGCGTAATAAAGTATAAGGGCGAGTACTACGCCGTCTACCACGGCAGAGATGTTGAGAGTAAGCAGTGCGATGGCTACAGCGAGCGCCGCACCGCCCGCATTTGTAAGCTTATAGTAAAGGACGGCACCATTACCGCCGAGAGAATGTAAAGAAAAAAGGCACCCTGTCGGGTGCCTTTTGTTTTTGGTGCGGATGAAGGGACAAAGCTTTGCTTCGCAGATCTTTAATGCTTGTTTTTGCTATCGCAAAAATTGCGCAACACTCGCTAAAAAAGCAGACCTATGACACTTACGCTGAATCTTTTGAAAAGTTTGAGTGTCCAATAGTAATCATTCCAATGAACGAAAATGGTATACGAACGTTAGAGGTGTTGAAATTAAAAGATTATCGAACACAAATCGCCAAAGCGGTATTAGGCCAAGATTATCTGCCTACTCAAAACGATTATACCGATGCCATAAGCAAAAGCACCGGCGAGAATTATATTGTTGGCATCGACTGCAATATCCCAAGAATGAAAAAAGCAATGGAACTTAATACAGGCGCACCGAACATCATTGCTTTTGATTATCAGGTAAATACGATTAACAAGTATTGCCGGGGCGACGTTTACGAGATCGACATATCCGAAGTTGAACGGGTGTTTAGGCCGCATAGAAAGATTGAAAGAAAAAACGATAAGGCTTTCCAAATAAAAGACGGAGATTATGTGCAGGTACCTACCGAACATATAAGAACCAGCTAAAATCCCAGATGTGCAAAAATGGCATATCAAGACATGCCAAAATAGCAGTTCCAGATATGCCGTTTTTGCACACAAGAGAGATTGATAATATAAAGATTAATTGTATTTATATATAATAATCAGTCATAAGTATTAGATATTTATAGTAGTTCGCCATTAAAAAATCTTTTGCGATATTTTCTCAAAAATCCTTGCATTGCTTTTTATGGCTGCACAGCTTCTCTTGACAGTTTGCGCAATCAAGGCAGGTATTTGTTTCGGTTGAAAACCATAAAAGCCCATTGTTTTGTTTGCAATCAGTTGTGGTATCATACAAATCAGCGATAACTGTACCTTAAATTATACGATGCTTTAAGGCGTAATTCAAGATATTTTAAATCAAATAGCTTTTATGTAACAACGGCGGCGACGGTGTTGACGTTTTTCAAAGTGCCGCCACATACTGTGAATGGCGGTATTGGTTTCAAGCATCGGGCCTGTTTCACAATACTTTACACCGTTTTCTATAATTTTGGGGGCTAAGGTATTGATGAGTATTGCCGGAAGTCCGAGTGATTGGTATTCGGGCTTTACAGCTACAAAGAACATTTCAAGAGTGTCATTTTTGCCGTTGAGTGCTCTGAGAAGGCGGAATACCCCAAAGGGAAGCATCTTACCGTCTGACTTTTTCAGTGCCTTAGCGATAGACGGAACGAGCACACCAAAGCCGATAATGTTACCGTCTTTATCTTTTATTGAGCA
>CAZDSQ010000015.1:0-28584 GCA_964508295.1 uncultured Oscillospiraceae bacterium
ATTTTGTAGGGACAGGCGTCCTCGACTGTCCGAGGGCATTTGCTGAATACACAAACGGACAGTCCGGAGGCCTGTCCCTACAAGTTAAAATAAATAATATATTAAACGGATAGCAAAGTATGTAAAAGAACAGAAAAATCCAGCCGAAACCTCGGCTGGATTTTTGGTTTAGGTAATGATGTTTGTGTGAATTTTACTTTTTCAAACGCTTATTTAGGAATATTAAGAATATCCATGATCTGCTCGACGGCGTCGTCGTAGGACTCGAAGTCCACAACGTAGTCGCAAAGCTCTTGGTTTTTCTGCTCGTATTCGATTGCGGTGAGGCGGTTTACCTTATCCTCGATCGAGGAATTTTTGCGCAGAATGTTTGCCATCAGCGCCTTTTTGTCGCGTTTTATGTAGATGGTTACAACATTCTTAAAATGGGTGCGAAGCGCCATGGCACCGCAGATGTCCATTGTGGTTAAGACCCACTTGCCCTGCGAAAGTATTCTGTCAACGTCGGCCTTGCGTGAGCCGTAGCCGTGTCCCGAGTACATTGTTGACTGCAGAAACTCTCCGCTGTCGCACATTTCTCTAAAATGCTCGAGCGAAACGTAGTTGTACCAAGCGTTTTCCTCGATTGCGGTGGGGTCGTTGGTGGTGTAGCTCATAAGCTTTTGGTACTTGTCTGTCTTTTTGAGCAGTTTAGTTGCAATCTTTGATTTGCCGCTTCCCGAGGGGCCGACAAGCACAACTATCTTAGGCTTGCCGCGAAAACCGCCGTCAGCGCTAACCGAGTAGCTCTCTGCGATAACCTCAACAAGCTTTAAAAATTCGTCGTAATTATTGACCGCAAGCATTCCCGTTGCATCGTGGTTCCAAGGACGGCGCATCAAAATGGGATACTTTGCTTTGGAATTTAAAATGTTGTGCATAGCATCGTCAAAAAGAATGTCGGTCTGTATCTTGTCCTTGCTTGAGCCCATGTAAATGTGGTCGGCGGGAATTTCGGGAAACTCCTCCATTATTCTTTGGGCGCGAATGCCCATAAACTGCGGGGGAACTGCGGTTGAAATGTAAACCTCGGTCATCTGCGAGAGACGGCGGACAAACTCCTTTGCACCCTCGTAAACGGGCTGGGTGCGGTAAAACTCGGCATCGCTGAAATAGGGATAAATGGTGTCCGCACGCGTTCCGTTCATACCCCAGCTACTCTTTTCGTAGATTGTCATAGGCGGGTCAAATTTGTGCTTTTCGTTGGCAAGACGAATTGCATAAGAGGTGCACTCCATAAGCAAGTCGTCAACGTCAAGTGCTGTGGATAATCTATATTTTCTGTTCATGAGTTTTGCCTCCTTTTAAAAAAAGCAGCCTGCCGTGTTTGATACAGAAACCACGGAAAGCTGCCTTTATTTGTATTATATGGACTTTTACGGTAAAAATCAAGTATTTTTTTGCGATAGGCTTTTTCGGTACTGCGAGGGGGATACCCCGTAACGCTTTTGAAAGGCTCGGTTAAAGGTGCGAATGGTGGAAAAACCCGCGCGGTCGGATATTTCTGTAATGGGAAAATTTCTGTCCTCTAAAAGACCCAGTGCGTCTGAGAGGCGTAGGGAATTTATGTAGTCGCAGAAATTCATATTAAGGCGGTTGCTGAAAATGTGCGAAATGTGGCTTCGGCTTATGTGCAGGCTCTCTGAAATGTCAGAAATGGTAAGGTTTTCCTTGTAATGCCACGCGCAGTATTGCAGAATACTCGAAACACAGTCACGCGAAACGCGGCTTTTTTCAATATCGAGATTTTTAAGCAGCTTGCCGAAAACAAGGGTAAGGTATGCCGTTATCTGCGGGCTGTCGCCGTCGCGCAGGAACTCAGAGAGTGCCGTTTCAAGAAGAAATGCAAGGTTATCGTTGTCATTTTTAGGAATGTAGAGCGAAGACTGAGGCAGATTGTCGTAAAACATATTTTCGTAAGAAAAAAGTCGGGACGGTTTTATGATAAGCAGAATGTAATCGCCGTCATAAAGGCAGTCGCTGTAATAATGCACCTGATTTGGAAAGGTGATAAAAAAGCTGTTGTCGCAAAGAAAATACTCCTTGCCGTCGCAAAAGGCGGTACCTTCGCCGCGTCGAACGTAGATAAGCTCAATGTCGTCGTGAATATGCGGCGGGAAGTTAAGCGAATTGGTGTATTCAAAATAAAGCTTGGTCTTGGTTTCGCGAAAAAAATCCTGCACTTTTATCACCTCTGCACTTTTTGTCTTGTTTTTTTAATTTATTTACTTGAATAATAGCACAATTTATCTTATTATTCAAGTAGAAAGACCTATTTTTTAAATAAGGAGCGGTGAAAATGAACATAGTTCGTCCTTCAAACAAACCTAAAGCAGAGAAATGGGCAAGATATAAGTACAATCTTACCACGCCTATCGGTGAAAACGGAAAAATGGTTACCGGTTGCAAGGAGCATATCGACCTCTCGCGAAAAGCGGCGGGCGAGGGAATGGTGCTTTTAGAAAACAACGGCATTTTGCCCTTAAAAGAGGGAAGTAGACTCGCGCTTTTCGGCATCGGCAGCCTTGACTATGTTAAGGGCGGAGGCGGAAGCGGGCAGGTCTACTGCGCCTACACACGAAATATTTACGAGGGCTTTAAAGAGAAAGAACCGCGCTTTTCGGTTTACGAGCCGCTTACCAAATATTACTACGACTACACGCTGCCGCTTCTTTCGCAGTATGACGCTAAGAACGACAGTGAAAGCTTGTTTGACGAGATAGAGCTCCCCGAAAGCCTAATTAAAGCCGCTGCAGAGGAGTGCGACGTTGCGGTAATAACAATTCATCGTTTTTCAGGTGAGGGCTGGGACAGAAGCGCCAAAAAAGGCGATTTTTATCTGACCGACACCGAGCAAAAGCTCATAGACGATGTAACGGCGGCTTTCGAGCATAGCGTTGTAGTTCTTGATGTCGGCGGAATGGTTGACGTTTCGTATATACAGGAAAACAAAAAGATAGATGCCGCCCTGCTCGCATGGCAGGCGGGAATGGAGGGCGGGCTTGCCGTTGCTGACATTCTTTGCGGCGATGTAAACCCTTCGGGCAAGCTGGTTGACACCTTTGCAAAAACCTTTGCCGACTACCCCTCGGCAGACACCTTTCACGAGAGTAACGATTACGTCTGCTACTACGAGGATATTTATGTAGGCTACCGTTATTTTGAAACCATCCCCGAGGCAAAGGATAGGGTAGTTTACCCCTTCGGCTACGGCCTTTCATATACCGATTTTGAAATAAGCGAGCCTGAGGCTGAGTTTACCGAGGACAGCGTTAAAATCAAAGTTTCGGTTAAAAATGTCGGCAAAATGGCGGGCAAAGAGGTCGTTCAGGTTTATTACAGCGCCCCTCAGGGCGTTTTAGGAAAGCCTGCTATAGAGCTTGCCGCTTTCCAAAAAACACGCCTTTTAGAGCCAAACGAGAGCCAGAAAATAGAGCTTACCTTTAAAATTTCCGATATGGCAAGCTATGACGATTTGGGCAAGCTTCAAATGTCTGCTTATCTTTTAGAGGGCGGCGAGTACCGCTTCTTTGTCGGAAACTCCTGCCGAAATCTTAAAGAGGCGAAAGAAAAGTACACAGTCAGCGAGCCGTTTGTTGTAATAGAGCAGCTTTCGCAGCTCTGCGCTCCCAATAAAATTTTCAAAAGAATGCTGTCTGACGGTTCTTTTGAGGCTCTCCCCGAATTTCCTATAAAGGAATATGCCGAGGCAGATTACATAAATCCTGCCAAGGCTCCCGAAAGGGAAAAGCCTGCGCAGTTTGTAGAGGTTGCTGAGGGTAAAATAACCCTCGAGGAATTTATAGCGCAGATGACAGACGACGAGCTTGTTTCTATGGTAAGCGGAATTAAAAACCGCGGTGTTGCTAACACATGCGGAATGGGCGGAATTGATAGGCTCGGTATCCCCGCATTTATGACGGTTGACGGACCTGCGGGTGTCAGAATAAAGCCTGAGGTAGCTATCCCGACAACAGCCTTCCCCTGCGCGACCCTCATAGCTTGCAGTTGGAATACCGATATTATGTACGAGATAGGCAAGGCGGGAGCTTTAGAGTGCAAGGAAAACGGACTTGCCGTCTGGCTTACCCCTGCGCTTAATATTCATAGGAACGCCTTGTGTGGCAGAAACTTTGAGTATTTCAGCGAGGATCCGCTTGTTGCGGGAAAATTTGCCGCCGCCAAGGTCAAGGGAATTCAGAGTCAGGGCATCGCCTGCAGCGCAAAGCACTTTGCCTGCAACAACAAGGAAAGCAACAGAATTCACAGCGACAGCCGCCTTTCCGAGCGTGCATTGAGAGAGATATATCTCAAGGGCTTTGAGATCTGCGTTAAAGAGGCGGATCCTTGGACAATTATGACGGGCTATAACATCATAAACGGCAGAAGATGCTGTGAAAGCTACGAGCAGTTAGAGCTTATCTTGCGTGGTGAATGGGGCTTTAAGGGAATGGTAACGAGTGACTGGTGGGTTCCTTGCAATCAGCCAAACTGCGTCAAGGCGGGCAACGACATCCGTATGCCGATAGGTTTCCCCGACGTGCTAAAAGAGGCGCTTTCAATAAGAAAACTTAAGCGTTCATCACTTGAAATATGCACAAAGCAAATACTTGAAATGTTCTTAAAAATCGATTAAATAAGTGCCGCAAGCCATTGGCTTGCGGCACTGGATTTTGTGCTATAAAATATTTTTGCAAAAGAGTGGAAAAATTTAAAATAATATAGTATAATATAGCCACTTATTATATGTAAAGGAAAATGGTAAATGAAGATTGTTGTTGCCGGTTGCGGTAAAATAGGAACTACAATTATTGCGAGCTTGGTCGCTGAGGGTCATGATATCGTTGCCCTTGATATTTCTTCTCAGGCGATTGAGGAAATTACTAATATTTACGATGTAATGTGTATCTGTGGATCCAGTACCGACTGTAATATTCTTTCAGAGGCAGGAGTAGAGCAGGCGGAGCTTTTCGTTTCGGTAACCGGCTCTGATGAGATAAATATGCTAAGCTGCTTCCTTGCTAAGAAAATGGGAGCTAAGAACACTATCTCCCGAATTCGCAGCCCGCACTATAATGAAAACAGCCTTGGCTTTATAAAACAGCAGCTTGACCTTAATGTTTCGATAAATCCCGAGCAGATGGTTGCTCGCGCCCTATACGATATTTTAAGATTTCCCAGCGCGGTTAATATTGAAACATTTTCCGCAAGACAATTTGAAATGATAGAAATGCGCTTAAAGTCCGATTCGCTTTTAGATGGGCTTTCGCTTTCTGAAACAAGAAAGAAGTACCCGGGTAATTACCTTATTGGTATGGTTCAGCGCGATGATGAAGTTTTCATCCCTGACGGTAATTTCGTTATCCGCGGCGGCGATAAGATCGGTCTTACTGCATCTCCCGCGGAAATTCAGAAGCTTTTAAAGCGCTTGGGTCTTTTCCAAAAACAAGCAAAGAGCGTTATGATTCTTGGCGCCAGCACAACGGCTTACTACCTTGCAAAAGCCTTGCTTGCAACGGGTCACACCGTTAAGATAATTGATAAAGACAGAGAAAGATGCGAGTATATCAGCAGCGAGCTTCCCGAGGCAATCGTTATCTACGGGGACGGCGCTCAGCAGGAGCTTCTCTTGGAAGAGGGAATTGCAACAACTGACGCTTTTGTTTCGCTTACGGGATATGATGAAGAAAATATCCTTATTTCGATTTTTGCAAACAGCTTAAATGTTCCTAAGGTTATAACCAAGGTAAACCGCGGCGAGCTGTCTTCCATGGCTGAAAAGCTCGGACTTGATACCATTGTGTCTCCGAAAAAGGTCGTTTCGGATATCCTTTCAAGGCATGCAAGAGCAATTCAGAACTCGCTTGGCAGTAACGTTGAGAGGCTCTATAAGCTTGTTGACGGAAGGGCCGAGGCTCTTGAATTTAAGGTTACTCCTGCATTTGAGTATCAGCAGATCTCGCTTAAGGATATTAAATTCAAGCCCAACACTCTTATTGCAGGAATTATCCGTAATAAAAAGCCTTTTATCCCTTCAGGTAATGATGTTATTATGGCTGGGGATAGAGTTGTTGTTCTTTCGGCAGGTCACCAGATGAATGATTTGTCAGATGCAATAAGGTAGGTACGAAAGGAAAAAATATGAACCGCAGAATGATTTTTTACACTCTCGGAAAGCTTCTCGTGGCTCTCGCTGTACTGCTTTTGCTTCCGACGGTCGTTTCGCTTATCTATAAAGAGTCCTGCACGCTGGCGTTTGTAATAACCGTGGCAGTTTCCCTTGTGCTCGGCCTTTTGCTGTCTTTCCTTTCAAAGCCGTCATCTCATGTTATTTATGCAAGAGAGGGCTTTGCAATTGTTGCGCTTGTGTGGCTTTCAATGTCAGTTATCGGAGCGTTACCCTATGTAATAAGCGGCGAGATAACCTCATTTGCAGATGCATGGTTTGAAACCGTCAGCGGATTCACGACAACCGGCGCATCAATACTGCGTGATGTTGAATCTATGAGCCACGGACTTCTCTTTTGGCGTAGCTTTACTCACTGGATAGGCGGTATGGGAGTTTTAGTTTTCGTTATGGCGCTGCTTCCAAATGTGTCCGACCGCTCTATTCATATCCTGCGTGCCGAGGTACCCGGTCCAATAGTCGGAAAGCTTGTGCCGAGAGTTAAGGACACCGCAAAAATTCTTTATATTATTTATGTGGTTTTAACTGTTGTTGAGGTCATCTTTTTGCTTGCGGGCGGAATGCCGCTTTTCGATAGCCTTCTTCACGCCTTCGGAACGGCGGGAACAGGCGGCTTTGGCATAAAGGCAGACGGTCTTGCAGGCTATAGCCCGTATCTGCAATGGGTAATTGCGATATTTATGCTGATTTTCGGCGTAAACTTTAACCTGTATTATTTTATTTTAATTCGCAAGGCTAAGCTGGCATTTCAGAGCAGAGAATTATGGTGCTATCTTGGTATAGTTGCAGTTGCGTCTGCGGCAATATGTGTAAACATCTATCCCATGTATGAGAACTTTTCCGAGGTCTTGCGTCAGGCTGTATTTCAGGTTTCGTCCATTGTTACAACGACGGGCTATGCAACTACAGACTTTAATCTTTGGCCTGCATTCTCAAAGGGCGTGCTGTTTGTACTTCTCTTTGTTGGCGCCTGCGCAGGCTCAACAGCGGGTGGACTCAAAATATCAAGAGTTATGCTTATATTTAAGATAATCGGCAGAGAGATCCGCCGCCTTATCCATCCTCGCTCGGTAGCCAAGGTTAAACTTGAGGGAAAGAGTGTTGACGAAGCCACGCTCGATGGTGTAACAACCTATTTTGCGGTTTATATGGTAGGTATTATAGTCACATTTTTGGTGCTGTCGCTTGAACCGTTTGGCATTGAAACAAACTTTTCTGCCGCAGTTTCCTGCTTTAACAATGTCGGTCCCGGCTTTGCGGGAGTAGGCCCTGCTTCAAGCTATGCCGATTATTCGGCTCTTTCCAAGATCGTTATGTCGGTTGCGATGTTACTCGGAAGGCTTGAAATTTATCCTCTCTTAATAGTATTTATCCCAAGCTTTTGGAAAAAAGACTAAAGCTAAACGCAATGAAATAAATCCCTGACGGGCTTTATGAAGTATCCTGCGGATATGAAGTAGCTTACGCTATGAAGTACGCTGAGGCGCATTGGGGATTTATTTTACTTCATATTCGGTGAAAACCGAATACTTCATAATTATCAAAAGATAATTACTTCATATTTTGCTTTTGCAAAATACTTCATAAAAATAAAATCACCATAGACTAAAATGAGTCTATGGTGATTTTTTATAAGTAGAAATAGGTAGTATGAGTATTATTTTATCTGTGTAATATCGTAGGGAGTTGCCTGATAAACAAAGTAGTTAAGCCAGTTTGAGAAAAGCAGATTTGCGTGGCTTCTCCAGGTAACTCTTGGGGGTAGTGTGTCGTCATCGTTCGGGAAATAGTTCTCGGGAACCGATATAGGAAGTCCTGCGTTTTTGTCGCGCAGATATTCTTTTTTAAGGGTGTCAGCATCATATTCCGAGTGCCCCGTGATGAAAACCTGCCTGCCGCCGTCTGTTGCCATGGCGTAAACTCCCGCTTTTTCGGACGAGGCCAAAAGCTTAAGACGAGGCTCTGCCTTGATATCTGCTCGGCTTATGGTGGTGTGGCGTGAATGGGGAGCCATAAACACATCGTCAAAGCCTCTGAAAAGAATTGATGACTTTCTGTCAACCTTGTGCTCAAAAACACCGAAAAGTTTTTCGGGGAGTGCCTGCTTGCCGATTCCAAAATGGTAATAAAGACCTGCCTGAGCGCCCCAGCAGATGTGCATTGTGCTCTGAACGTGGGTCTTTGACCATTCCATTATCTCGCAAAGCTCCTGCCAGTACTCAACCTCTTCAAAATCCATCTGCTCAACAGGCGCGCCTGTTATGATCATTCCGTCAAAGTTGTACTCGCGGATGTCATCAAAGGTCTTGTAGAAAGCTAAAAGATGCTCCTCTGAGGTGTTTTTTGACTTGTGGGTCTTGGTGTGGATAAGCTCAAGCTCAATTTGTAGCGGGGTATTTCCGAGAAGCCTTGAAAACTGTGTTTCGGTGTCAATCTTGGTCGGCATCAGATTTAAAAGCAGGAGCTTTAGCGGCCTTATGTCCTGCGTGATTGCCCGAGTTTCAGTCATAACAAAGATGTTTTCCTCTGTCAGAGTTTTAACAGCGGGTAACTGATTGGGGATTTTGATTGGCATATTTTTTAACCTCTTTTAAACATTTTCTAAAGCCTGCGCAATATCGTCGATAAGATCCTGAGCATTCTCAATTCCGCAGGAGAAACGAACAAGGTCAGGTGTGATACCTGCGGCAACAAGCTCGTCATCGTCCATCTGGCGGTGGGTTGTGCTGGCAGGGTGCAGGCAGCAGGTGCGCGCATCTGCAACGTGGGTCTCAATAGCGGCAAGCTTTAAGCTCTTCATAAAGGTTTCTGCAGCCTTTCTGCCGCCCTTGACTCCAAAGCTTACAACGCCGCAGGAGCCGTTGGGAAGGTATTTCTGAGCCAGCTCGTAATACTTGTTTCCCTTAAGTCCGCTGTAGTTTACCCAAGCGATCTTGGGGTGCTTTTCAAGATACTCGGCAACAGCCTGACCGTTTGCGCAGTGCTGCTTCATTCTGAGGTGCAGGCTTTCAAGACCCAAATTGAGTAAAAATGCACTCTGGGGAGCGGGGGTAGAACCGAAATCACGCATGAGCTGTGCGGTAGCCTTTGTAATGTATGCACCTGCAAGGCCGAATCTCTCGGTGTAGGTAATTCCGTGGTAGCTGTCGTCGGGGGTGCACAGTCCGGGAAATCTGTCGGGATATTTGGTCCAGTCAAATTTTCCCGAATCAACGATACAACCGCCGACTGCCGCGCCGTGTCCGTCCATGTACTTGGTGGTGGAGTGGATAACAATGTCAGCGCCCCACTCGAAAGGACGGCAGTTTACGGGTGTAGCAAAGGTGTTGTCAATGATAAGGGGGCAACCGTGCGCGTGCGCAGCCTTTGCAAACTTCTCAATGTCAAGAACATTCAATGCGGGGTTTGCAATGGTCTCGCCGAAAACCGCCTTGGTGTTGGGTTTAAATGCGGCGTTGAGTTCTTCCTCGCTGCACTCGGGCGAAACAAAGGTAAACTCAATGCCCATCTTCTTCATAGTAACAGCAAAAAGATTGTAGGTTCCGCCGTAAATGGTGGACGAGGAAACAACATGGTCACCGCAGGAGGCAATGTTGAAAACCGAGTAGAAGGAGGCTGCCTGACCTGAAGATGTCAGCATAGCGGCAGTTCCGCCCTCGAGGGCGCATATTTTTGCGGCAACGCTGTCGCAGGTGGGGTTCTGAAGGCGGGAATAGAAATATCCCGAAGCCTCAAGGTCAAAAAGCTTGCCCATATCCTCGCTGGTAGCGTATTTAAAGGTTGTGCTCTGAATAATAGGTATCTGGCGGGGCTCGCCGTTACCGGGTGTGTAACCGCCCTGAACGCAGGTGGTTTCAATTCTGTGTTTGCTCATTTATATCACTCCTTAAATTAAAAAAGCCGCCCCAAAGAAAACTTTGAGACGGATAAAAAATCCGCGGTACCACTCAAATTGTGCTCAAAAAGAGCACCGCTCATAAGGCTCTAACAAGCCCCTTGCTTTAACGCAGCAACCACACGGAAACTCCTAACGCTAAAAAGCGCTCAGAGCCTCGGCTCAGAAGCCATAGGCATTTGAAATCCTCCGCTGTCGGCTCGCACCGCCCGCCGACTCTCTTTAAGCTTACTCTTTCAGCCCTCTTCATCATAGCCTTTAATTAAACTTTGTTGTCATTATACTACCCTTTTTTTAGTTTGTCAATCATTTTCTTTGATTGACAGGAATAGCAAAAGGGTATATACTTATAAAATAGAAAAAAGGAGGTATTTGCCTTGGAATTTTTGAAAGCTATCTTGTATGGTATCGTTGAGGGAATAACCGAATGGCTCCCCGTCAGCAGTACCGGCCATCTTATTATAGTGCAGGGATTTTTTCCGTTTGGAAGCGGCGTTTCGCCCGCCTTCCCCGAAATGTTTAACTATGTTATCCAGCTCGGTGCTATCTTTGCGGTAATAGTTCTTTTCTGGAAAAAGCTGTGGCCCTTTAAAATGCCCGATAAAAATGCAAAGTTTCTCTCGGTTGATGCGGGAATTTTCAAAAAAGACCAGTGGGTCTTGTGGTTTAAGGTGCTTGTTGCAACTCTGCCCTCGGTTTTGGGCCTTGTCCTTGACGATAAGATCGACTCTCTTATGTATGCCGAGAACGGCGATCCGAATTTAATGGGACTTATCGTTATAAGCATTGCTCTGGTGCTTTACGGCGTTCTGTTTATAGTAATTGAAAGAATGAACAGAAACCGCGCTCTTAAAATAAACAGTACCGCCGACATAACCTATAAAACTGCACTTATCATAGGTTTTTTCCAGCTTCTTGCAATAGTCCCCGGAACTTCTCGCTCAGGCGCTACCATAATCGGCGCTCTTATCATTGGAGTTGCCCGTCCCGCCGCCGCAGAGTTTAGCTTCTTTATGGCTATCCCGACTATGTTTGGAGTAAGCTTTCTTAAAATAGTTCAGTTCTTGTCTGAAAGCAGCTTTGCCTCAAACGAGCTTATTATTCTCGGTATCGGAATGGTGGTTTCCTTCCTCGTTTCGATGGTCTGCATCAAAAAGCTTATGGAATATGTCAAGAAGCACGATTTCTCCTTCTTTGGTTATTATCGAATAGTCCTCGGCATAGTTTTGGTGGCATATTTTTTATTAAAACCCTAATGTACTGAGCGATTTTTTCAAAAAGGTCATTGCAGATTTTGCAATGACCTTTTTATTTTTTTGAAATATATAAATATTACACAAATGCCAAAAAATATTTTACTTATTTTAGCCTATATGTTAAAATATTCATAAATATTTAATTTTTTTGTAAAAAAGGTCGAAAAAAGCAAAATGCAACCGAAAGTTGCGCAATAGTTGGTAGCAGAAACAAAAAATCTTTGGTAAAATAATACCATCACAAAGGAGCATACAAGGTGGAAGTGACAGAAAAACAAACCCCGTACACTCTTGGAGAGATACTAAGGCATTACCGCGAGAAGTGTAAAGTATCTCAGGAATTTGTGGCAGAGCAGTTAAAAGTAAGCCGTCAGTCTGTATCAAAATGGGAACTTGGATTAGCAATACCCAGTACAAGTAATCTGATTGCAATAGCAAAGCTTTATAATATTCCTATTGAAGTTCTTTTGAATGCAAAAGCATATTATAAGCTGCCTGTAGAAGATGCGGACTATGAGATTATAATAGAGGAAAGTGAGGGTGGAGATAATGAAGCTGCTAACGCGGATACTGGTAATAAAATGAGCAAGAGAACCAAAAGGTCCATAACGGTAACGGCGTTGGTTGTTGCAGCAGTGTTGTTGGTTTCGGTTGTAGTATCGGTTTGTGTCCATAACCGCAACTATTATTCCAACCTATTAAATATATCCGAGCAACAGCTAAACGAATTTATCGAATCCAATATAGATATGAAAATAGTAAATATTTATGATAAAAGTAGAACATACGAAGAAAACAAATTTTTAAATAATTCCAGCTTATTTCTACTTAACTTTTCTGATTTAAATAGTAAGAATTACGAGAGCTTATTTTCAAATGAATTAGGTATGTACTATATAGTAGAATATACCCTATCAGATTGTGAAGAAGCAAGAAGTATATTTTTTGATACTACAGAATGGAGAACAAAAACAAAATATAAATCATTAGTGCTTTCAGTAAAAAGTGAATATGCCGAATTTTATTGGGATGATAAATTTAAAACACCTTATATTTATGAATGGTATGTTGATGACAAGTTGGTGTTACTTATGACTGAAAACCGTGAAAGTGGAAATATAATGATCAATAAGCTAATAAGTTTTACCAAGGAGGAAACAAAATGAAAAAAATAAAAAAAGGCTTATGTAAAAAAATCTTTAGCTCAATTTTAATATCAGCAATGCTTGTTTGTAGCGGGACATCAGTTTTAGCAGTATCACCAGAAGTTAATTACGATGAGTTTTTGCTCTCAAAGGGAATGCCTCAGAGTGTAATTGAACAATTACCTGAAAAGCAAAAGGAGCTTATGTATTTAACTGTTGGGGAAAATGCGGTCTATTCGTCTTTTGATAAAGAAGAAATTTATGACAATAGTTCTGATGCATCGACTTATGCAGCAATGCATTCCTCTGAAATGACTTTAACGGTTGTCGGTTTTGAGGACAGTACAAACTATTATGCTATTTATCCCTCGTTTGTTTGGAACACATCGGCAAAAATTGCAAATGATGCAGTGGCAATGGCCCTCGCTTCTGGTTGGGAAATAGTCCCCGGAGAAAACAACTTAGCACTATGGACAAGAGATGAATACGGTGATTTGGTTGGCGGTGCAGATGTTGATGCGTCTGTTTCAAGCGTCTATGGTTATGGATATTTAATACCAAGAGGCGCTGGAAATGTTTCAAATGAATACGAATGTCATTCATATTTACACGCAAGAAAGACAAGCAGTAGCGCTTCTAACTTAATTTCGCTATGTTATGCTGATGATGTTAGCACAGATTACTCAACAACCTATAATATATCGATCACTGCGGGAACTGCTTCGATTTCGGGTAGTGTAAGTAGTGTCAGATACAGGTCGGCGGTTTTATCGTTCTAATATTAAAGCATCAGAAACAAGAAATTAAAGCAAAAATCAGTTAATATCAATTCATAGGGGTTAGCTCGTTAATAACGATCTAACGAAACAGCTAACTCCTATGACAGAATTAAAGCACTGTCATAGGAGTTATATTTTTTGCGCCTTTTTTCAGGCGGCAGAATAAAAAAGCAACAAAAATTTTAGAAAGAGAAAGCATTTCGACAAAATATTAAATCTGCTTCTGTTACAATGTAGCTTGTAAGGGGGCAGAAAATTGGAAACGGTTTATGTTGACATACTTGTTCTGACAAACTTTATAGCCGATTATTTTTTGTTGCTTTTAACAGCCTTTCTGTCAGCAAACGAGGTTAAAAGAATGAGGCTGTTTTTAGGTGCGGGGGCGGCATCGCTCTCATCGCTTTTAATTTTTGCTCCTGAGCTCAATGCTCTGCTTGAAATTTTGATAAGGCTTATCCTTTCGCTTGTAATAGTAGTAATAACCTTTGGTTTTATAAATTTTCGCCGCTACATAAAGGCTGTTTTTATTTTTTATGTATCCAATGTAATTTTAGCAGGCGGCGCAATGCTTCTTTGGTCGCTTTTTGCCCCAAACGGACTTATAGTGCGAAACGGAGCGGTGTTTTACAACATTTCGCCGATAGTGCTTATTATAACCTGCGCGTCGGTTTACCTGATTTCCTTGATAGTATCCAAAATGATATCACGCAGACAGTCAAGGGGTAGGGAATACAGTGTGGTTTTAGAGTTTGAGGGCAAAAAAGCAGAGGTAAAGGGCATAGTTGACAGCGGAAATATGCTGAGAGATACTATTTCGGGCGCTCCTGTCATTGTTTGCGATTATGATAGGATAAACTCGCTTTTGTGCTCTGAGCTTAAAGAAATAATGTCTAAGCAGAATTTTGAGCTGGGTTTTTATTCGGCACTTGCTACCAGCAGATATAAAAATCGGTTCAGAGTAATTCCGTTTGAGTCTGTCGGCGGCAGCGGCGTTATGGCGGCTCTTGTGCTGGACAAAGCGGTAATAACCTGCGGCGGCGAGCGGCAGGAGATCTCAAATATTATTATGGCAGTTACACACAAGAAAATTGCCGGAGGGGAATTTGACGTGCTCTTAAACCCCGAATTAATTTTAGTCTAAGAGAAGGTGCGGCTTTGAAAGTTATAAGATCTTCGGTGGAACTCTTAATATATGTTATACTGAAAAAACTACACCCGTCGAGCTTGTATTATATCAACGGCTCCGATTCCCTGCCCGCACCCTTAACGGCGGAACAGGAAGAAAATGCATTTGAGCTTATGCGTGTAAATGCCCCCAAGGCAAGAGAAATGCTCATAGTGCATAATCTGAGGCTTGTGGTCTATATTGCCAGAAAGTTTGAGTCGACAGGCATCGGTATTGAGGACCTGATATCGATAGGAACTATAGGGCTCATCAAGGCAGTAAACACCTTTTGCCCCGACAAAAATATAAAGCTTGCAACCTACGCCTCGCGCTGTATCGAAAACGAGATACTTATGTATTTGAGAAAAAATAATGTTCAGCGTGCAGAAATCTCAATAGATGAGCCGCTCAATATTGATTGGGACGGAAACGAGCTTCTCCTCTCGGATGTTCTCGGCACAGACCCCGATATTATAAACACTCATATAGAACAAGAAGTCGAGCGGGATGTTCTTTTAAATGCCGTTTCAAAGCTTTCAAAGCGGGAGCGGGTCATTATGGAGATGCGCTTCGGTCTCGGCGGATATAAGGAGCACACTCAGAAAGAGGTCGCAACCATTATCGGTATATCTCAGTCTTACATATCACGCCTCGAAAAGAAAATAATCTCAAGGCTTAAAAAGGATATAGAAAATCTAATATAAACAAAAAAGGCTTTTTTCACAAAAAGTCCCTCTTTTTCATAAAATAGATATAGAAAGGGAGGAATTTATGTGGAAGAAGCCTTTATTATTTCTGTTCTTTGTATTCTGTCGATTTTCGGCGTACATAAAATTTTCGAAATGCTTTTAAATCTTAGAAAAACGGTTGATAAAGGGAAAATAATGCTCGTTTATAAAATGTCAGATAACGAGCAAAATGCAGAAATGATCGTCCGCGCCCTTGCAGTTGAAAACGACAATAACATTTTTGCCCTTTGCGAGCGGGCAGAGGGCGAGGTTTACGAAATCTGCGTAAAAACCGCCTATCAGTATAGGAATGTTTTTGTCGGCACAGCCGCTGATTTGCAAAATTTGCTTCAGCAACAAAAGAAGCTTAAATAAAAAAGACTCCCTCTGCCGAGGGAGCTGTCGAACGTGAGCGAGACTGAGGGAGAGATAAACTACCCCTCAGTCAAAACCTGTGGTTTTGCCAGCTCCGGTTTGCGGTACCCGAAAATTTTTCGCATATTGCTCAAATTTTCGACCGCAGCACAGCAAACTAATTCGCTTTTTCTCGCACTGCGAGCACTCATAGTTTGCTCCACTGACAAGGGGAGCCTATTTTATTGGTATGATGCTGTTTTAAAAGATCTCAGCGGCTTCTTTTTTGATTTCCTTTTCTGCTTCTGTGGTCTTTGCGGGAATTATAATTCCAAGCGCCTTTTCGCAAAGCTCAAAGGTAACGGTGCCGTCCAGGAAAGCGGTGTCGCCGTCAAAGCAGACGGGCAGGCGGCTTGCGCCTTTTATAACCGCCTTTTTGCATTTGTTGTATGAAACATATTTCTCAAGTGAAGGCATATCAAAGTGTATTCCCTTTTTGTATGGGCCGATAAATCTGATAAACTGCGCTCTTGAAAGCTTTTTGATAGGACAGACATCCATAAATCCGTCGGTAAGGTCTGCGCGGGGCGCGGTTTTGTACTGGCCGCCGC
This sequence comes from uncultured Oscillospiraceae bacterium, assembly GCA_964508295.1. GTDB lineage: Bacteria > Bacillota > Clostridia > Oscillospirales > Ruminococcaceae > SIG578. The sequence goes on from CAZDSQ010000015.1 coordinate 16,160, forward strand.
AGTAAATTCCCTTTGAAATGGAGCAAAGCAACATATCGTCGTAAATTTCGGTTTCGTCGTCTAAAATAATGTGCATAGGGCGGGCAAGCTTGCTAAGCAAGGTGTAAAAAACGCTTATGGTGTAAGCCATTTTGCCCGAAACGCCCGGCGCAGATTTAAACTTTACAAAGTTGTGGGCAACCGAGGCGTCAAAGCCGATATTGCACATATTTGCAACGTATCTGTCGTTGACTTTTATAAGGTCAACTGTAAGCGGAGTGCCGTTTATCTGGGAGTCAAGGTCAAGAAAATCAACATCGCCAAAAGATTTTATGTAGTCGTTGCCCGAGCCGAGCGGCAAGATTCCAACGGTCGCGTGCGGGCAGCCAACGGCGCCGTTTATAACCTCGTTTACAGTTCCGTCACCGCCGCAGGCGTAAAACCTTGTGGGGCTGTCAAGATTTTCGCAGTAGCCCTTAACAAAGTCCTTTGCATCGCCGCCGCAGCGGGTTATGTAGATCTCGCCGTCAAGCTCGTAAGCGTTGATGGCGGCTTTTATTTTGCTTATAAACGAAACTGCGCTGTTGTTTTTGCCCGCTTTGGGATTTACAACAAAAACAAATTTCTCTTTCATATTTGCAAATGCTCCTTAAAAAAGAGTTTCTTCAATGATAAATCTGGGGCGCGCCTTGACCTCTTTATAAATTTTGCCGATGTACTCGCCAACAATTCCAAGAGCCAAAAGCTGAATACTGCCAAGCGCCCAGATAGATGCTACTATTGTGGTCCAGCCTGCAACTGTCTGCCCCAAGATCCAGCGGATAAGGGAATAGAGCAGAACAAGAACACTGATAAATAAAATTATAACGCCGAGTGCTAAAACCATTCTTATCGGTTTTACGCTGAAAGAGGTAATTCCGTCAACGGCAAAGTGAAGCATTTTTTTAAGCGGATATTTGCTCTCGCCCGCAAAGCGCTCGCCGCGCTCGTAAGAAACGGTAGTGCTCTTAAAGCCAACAAGGGGAACGATTCCACGAAGGAAAAGGTTTACCTCGTCAAAGTTCGACAAAGCATCGAGAGCCCTGCTGCTCATTAAGCGGTAGTCTGCGTGGTTATAGACCATTTCAACACCGAAAAACAGCATAAGCTTGTAAAAGGCTTGCGCTGTGGTGCGCTTAAAAAAGGTGTCCTTTTTTCTGCTGCTGCGAACGCCGTAAACAACATCGTAGCCCTCGCCCATGCGGTCAACCATCTCGTCTATTGCGTTTATGTCGTCCTGCAGATCGGCATCGAGGGAAATGGCGGCATCGCATTTGTCCTTAACAGTCATAAGCCCTGCTAAAAGCGCGTTCTGATGCCCCTGATTGCGAGAAAGCTTAACGGCGCATAAACGAGGATTGCTTGCATGAAGCTCGCACATTATCGAGTAGGTGGCATCGCGGCTTCCGTCGTCAACAAAAACAATGCGGCTGTCCTCGTTTATTTTGCCCTGCGCTATAAGACTCTCCATCTTTTCGTTTAAGCGCTTTGCAGTTTCGTTTAAAACCTCCTGCTCGTTATAGCAGGGAACTACAAAATAAACAGTTTTCATCAGTTCTCCTCCGATTTTTCACTTTCGGTTTGTATTTGGGGATTTGTTTCTGCATCATCTTCAGTCTCGGGAGCGTTTTGCACATTGCTCTCGGGCGGGAAGCGGAAGGAAAGGGTTTCCTTGTCGTCTCGCTTTGAAATTTCCTCGGCAGAATGTATCTGGAAAGAAAGAACATCTTCCTGATTGTTTACAAGGCTTGCAAGCTCGTCAAAGTTGTCCTCGGGCTCTGGTGCGGGAGGATGCTTTTTGGAGTAAATCGAGGTTGCAACAAGGTAAATTATGAGAATAAATAATGCCGCTACTGAAACTATAATTCCGAGCTGCAGACCGGGAGTTTCGTAAACAAACTCGATTTCGTTTGCGCCCGCTTCAGCCCATACTGCAACAAAGCCGCTGTTTACTCGCTCGACCTCTACCTCTTTGCCGTTAACATAAGCCTTCCAGCCGTCGTCGTAAGGCACGCTGTAGAAAACAAGGTTAGCTTCTTCCATTGTAATGGTGCTTGTAAAGCCGGTGGTGGTTTCAGTAAAGGTATCGGCGCATTTTGCGCGGAGCTTGTCGGTATCTTCCTGCATATTAAATTGCGACAGATACGAGGTTTCGGGATAAAGCTCCTGCATATTTTTGCCGTATTTCTCGATCTGCTCGTCAGACAAGACTATCGCCTGAAGCATAAGCCTTGCTCTGTAAACATCAGAGGTCTCATAGTAGTAGTCCTGAGTGCAGTAGTTGTCGTAGACCCAGCCCATAGGAACATAGTAGGAGTTTTCGTAAATATCAAAGCCGTTCTGGGTGTCAATTCTCTCAAATCCGTAACAAACCTCTCTGTCAGAGTAGTTTGACTCTATAAAGAGGTATTTGCAGGAGGTAAGAGTTCTTAAGGCGTATTGTGAAGCTTCGGGGCGAGATGCAACCGCCCTCTCAACGCCAATCTCGGGGTAGAAGGTCATAATAGACTCGGGAACAACGCTGTGGAAAGCCTGAATAGTGGGATACCCCCAAAACATCGGCAGATTGTCCATTCCATCATAAACATCTATTCTGAAAAACTCCTCGCCGTCACCCTCAAGCGAGATCTTCTCACTACCGTAGATGGCGTTGTCAATGATGAAGTCCTCATTATATGAATGAGATTTTCCCGTTCCGATAAACACAAGGGCATAAACAAAGGTAACGGCGCATATAAGACCTGTGGTGAGCTTTGTGAAATATTTTTTTCTGCGCCATACATTAACTACAAAAACAGTCAGTACAATGCAGGTAAGAGCAATTATAACATAAGCCCAGAAGCGCTCGGGATAGGGAACGAGGCCCAGCTCCCACTCGCCGCCATTCTTTTTCGGGAATATTCCCACAAGGCAGAACATAACCGTAACCGCAAGGCTCCAGCGGATGCCGCTGTTAAACTCCTTTTGAGTAGCATTCTCAAGAGAAATAACTGTGGCAAGTGCCATAAACAGAATAGGCATAAAGAACCAACGGGCATAGTATGCATCATTAAAGGCTGAAAATGCGCTGTTGAAAATAGGCACCATAGCCATAAGGAAGCTTATACCGAGGATCCTCTTTACAAAGTGTCCGCGGTTTCCCTGCATAAAGGTAAGCACTCCGCACATTCCAAACAAGGGGAGCCAAGCGCCGAGGCTCGACCATTTTGCATTTGCATCGGGGAAGAAGTTGGGGCGCGCGGGAATGTCGGGCGGGAAGAAAAGGCATTCTAAAATTGCAAAATATCTCTGTGAGCTACTGTAAACAAGTCCTTGCCAGCCGTTTAAGAATTCATCAACCCTCGGGTTTCCCAAAACCGTAATAAGCGATGGAAGCAGCAGAAATGCCGACATTAAAAGACCTAAAACCGCCTCTATCGCAAGACCTAAAAACTTGGAGATTGTAATGCGCCAGTTGCCTTTTGAACATACTCTTACAAAGAAGTAAATTACAACAAAAATAACCTCGCCGAAGAAGAAAAAGTAATTGCAGAGGGCGCAGAGGAAAACACTGAAAGCAAAGAAACCGCGTCGTCCGTCCTCAATATACATTTCAAGCGAGAGCAGGATAAGCGGGAAGAATGCGATAACCTCGTGGAAGTGGTTAAAGAAGATATTGTAAATTCCAAAGCCCGAAAAAGCGTAGAGCAGACCGCCTATGAGTGCATACTCGCCCTTTGAAACAAAGCGGCGGATGTAGGCTGTGGCGGTGGTTGCGGCAACTGCAAACTTAAGGCAGAAAAGCGGCGCCATAAGATAGGGGAGCGCTTCTGTCGGGAAAGGTATTGTAAGCCAGAAAAAAGGACTTCCGAGTAAGTAGAATGAATATGAGCCGATAAAGTTTACACCAAGGTCGGTATAAAAGTTAAATCCGATATTACCCGAGCGGATGGCTCTGTGGGCAAGCTGGTAAAAGGGAATTTGCTGAACATTGTAATCTCCGTAAAACAGGAAAATTCCTTCGTCCATTATAAGAAACGGAATGAAAAACGCCGCTGACACCAAAAGTGCTATCAGAAACGCCTTTACATAAAGCTTTTTGTTATCTGCTCTGTGCAGCTTAGGCTCTTTGTACACGGTAAATATACCTCCGCAAACTATATTTTATGTCAGTTAAAATAATTATAACACATAAAATAATTATAACACAGTTTTTCTGATTTTAAAAGAGTTACTTACAAAAAAAGTAATATTTGGAAAAATATTTACAATTAAAGAACTCAAAAACGGATTTCTTTGAAAAATTGCGGTAAAAGGCTGAAAAAAGTTAATTTATTGAGTAAAAAAAGTTCTTTTTTAATTGACGAAATGTGGTAAAAGTTGTATAATAATATTTAATTTATTTGTATCTACCAAAGATGCAAAAATATTTTAGCCAAAAAGGCAGAACAGGTGATTTGAATGAACAGAGTTTACAATTTTTCAGCAGGACCTTCCATGATGCCTGAGTCAGTTCTCAGAAAAGCAGCAGAGGAAATGCTTAATTATAACGGAAGCGGCCAGTCGGTCATGGAAATGAGTCATCGTTCTCCCGTTTACGATGCAATTATTAAGGAAACTGAGGCGCTTTTCAGAAAGACGCTTTCTGTTCCCGATAACTATAAGGTTCTTTTCCTGCAGGGCGGTGCAACTGCGCAGTTCTCCGCAATTCCTTTAAACTTTATGAACGGAAGCGGCAAGGCTGATTACATAATTTCGGGTCAGTTCTCGAAAAAGGCTTTTAAAGAGGCTCAGAAATACGGTGACGTTAAGGCTATCGCATCCTCTGAGGACGCAACCTTCTCCTATATCCCCAAGATTACCCGCGAGGATATCCGCCCCGATGCAGACTATGTTTATGTTTGCTACAACAACACCATTTTCGGAACGACCTTCCCCTATATCCCCGATACAGGTGATATTCCCCTTATCGCAGATATGTCCTCCTGCATTCTCTCGGCTCCCATTGATGTTTCTAAGTTTGCTGTTATCTATGGCGGCGCTCAGAAGAATATGGGCCCTGCAGGTCTTACAGTTGTTATCATCCGTGAGGATATGCTCGGCAAGGCTCGCGACATAACCCCCGTTATGATGGACTATGCCGTTCAGGCGGAAAACGATTCTATGTATAACACTCCTCCGACTTATGCTATTTATATCCACAAGCTCATTCTTGAGTGGGTAAACAACGAGATCGGCGGCATTGAGAATATGGAAAAGGTAAATCGCGAAAAGGCAGCTATCCTTTACGATTACCTTGATTCCTGCAAGCTCTTTAAGCCCACCGCTAATAAAGAGGACCGTTCTCTTATGAACGTCTGCTTTGTAACAGGCGACAAGGAGCTTGACGCTCTCTTCTGTAAAGAGGCGGCCGCAGAGGGCTTTGTAAATATTAAGGGACACCGTTCTGTAGGCGGTATGCGTGCTTCTATCTACAACGCTATGCCCACCGAGGGCGTTAAAAAGCTCGTTGAGTTTATGAAGGCTTTTGAAGCTAAACATCAGTAAAAGAGGGATTTTTAATGTATAACGTAAAACTTCTTAATAAAATTGCAAAGATCGGTCTTGACAGATTTGATGCTAAATATGCCTGCGGCGAGGATGTAGAAAATCCCGTTGCGGTTATGGTCCGCTCGGCTTCTATGCACGAAACCGTGCTTGATGAGAGTACCCTTTGCGTTGCAAGAGCAGGCGCAGGCGTAAACAATATTCCCCTTGATAAGTTTGCAGAGCAGGGAGTTGTTGTTTTCAACACCCCCGGAGCAAATGCAAACGCAGTTAAGGAGCTCGTTGTTTGCGGACTTCTTTTGGCATCGAGAAAGGTTCTCCCCGCAGCTGACTGGGCTAAGACCTTAAAGGGCAGCGGCGACGAAACCTTAAAGCTCGTTGAAAAAGGCAAGAGCCAGTTTGTCGGCCCCGAAATTCTCGGCAAGACCCTCGGCGTTGTGGGCCTTGGCGCTATCGGTATCTTGGTAGCACAGGCGGCAGAGGCTCTCGGAATGAAGGTTGTCGGCTATGACCCCTTCCTTTCGGTTGCTGGCGCTATCCGTTTGCCTCAGTCAGCAAAGGTCGTATCAACTCTTGATGACCTCTATGCAGAAAGCGATTACATTACCCTTCACCTGCCCCTTAACGCAGACACAAAGGGTATGATAAATAAGGACACCATCGCAAAGATGAAGGACGGCGTTCGCATCCTTAACTTTGCAAGAAACGCTCTTGTCAATGATGCCGATCTTCTTACAGCGCTCGAGAGCGGCAAGGTAGAGAGATACGTAACCGATTTCCCGACCGATGACGTTATCGGTGTAGAGAATGTTGTTGCTTTGCCACATTTAGGCGCTTCGACCCCCGAATCTGAGGATAACTGCGCAGTTATGGCGGCAGACGAGATCAGAAACTACATTGAAAACGGAAACATCGTAAATTCCGTTAATATGCCTAATGCAAACCTCGGCGCTGTCACAGCAGGCTGCAAGAGAGTTTGCGCAATCTATAAAGTGGCAGATGCAGAAAAGGTTGTTTCCAAACTCGTTACCGCTGTAAAGAGCGCAACATTTACACGCGGCGATTACGGATATGCTATCGCAGATTTCGCAGCAGATGCCGATAAGGTGGCTGCAGAAATCAATGACGCGATCAGAGTAAGAGTTATCTAAGGGAAGTGCCCGCTATGAGTAGAGCAGTTACAGAGGATCTGTTTTTGTATGACCCGGCCGTTTTTGCTGTTGAGAATGATTATTGTATCGTTTTCAACACCCTTGTAAACGGAATTGGCTGGGTCGAGGTAAATGGAGAGCGTTTTATAACAGATTATAACGGAACTCTTGCATCTGACAAAACAGTTCATAAGGCTAAACTGCCTATGCGGCTTCTTGATGATGCGGGCAGTTATGATATAGTTTTCTTTCCTGTTTATGCGCATAGGGCTGTCTATTCAGCCACGGGCGCAGAGCAGAGAAAGACCTACTCTTTCAAAAAGCCCGACACAAACAAGCAAAACTTTAATATCTATCACATTTCTGATACACACTCTGCGGTAAAAAATCCCGTCAGCGCCGCAAGCTATTTCGGCGACGACCTTGACCTTTTAATAATGAACGGTGATATTCCCAATCACAGTTGCTCGATAAATGATGTTATAACAATCTTTAAGATTGCATCAGAGGTAACGCACGGAAATCTGCCCATCGTCTTTTCAAGGGGCAATCACGATACGAGAGGCGTATTTGCCGCTCACTTTTCGGATTACACCCCCACAAGCAATATGGGCAATTCATACTATACCTTCCGTATCGGTAAAATATGGGGAATGGTTCTCGACTGCGGCGAGGATAAGGGCGATGACAGAGAAAATCTGGCAGGCATCGGTAACTTTACCCCTTTCAGAAAAAGAGAGACCGAGTTTATCCGCTCTGTTAATGAAAACCGTAAAAACGAGTTCGAAGCAGAGGGCGTTGAAAACCGCATAGTTTTAAGCCATATCAGAATTGATATCGACCATAACGACTTTGAGTTTGATATTTATAAAGAATGGCTTAAAATGATAAACGAGATAACCCCAGACCTTGTTTTGTACGGCCACGAGCACACCGTAAAATACATAGAGCCCGAGCAGGAAAATGTTTTCGGCGTTTCGCTCAAAGCTCCGAGTCTTATAGGCGGAGACCCCAGAGGCGACGATTTTAAGGGCCTCGCGATAACCCTTGACGGCGACGGATACCTTGCAAGGTTTACAAATAAGAACAAAGAAATTCTGGAAGAATACAGAATAAACAAGGCAAAACGATAAAACCGCAGGCTTGCGGTTAAAATAAAAGTGCTTGGCATCAAAGGAGGACATCCAAATGCAAGATAACAGAAAGATTCCCGAAGACCTTTTTGTCTATGACCCTATTGTCTATGTAGCAGAAAAAAATGAGTACTGCATAACCTTTAACTCACTTGTTAAGGGTATGGGCTGGGTAGAGATCGACGGTGTTCGTTATATCAACGACAGTAACGGAAACATCCCCTCGGACGATATTGTTCATAAGGCAAACGTTCCTATGGAGGTTCTCGATAAAGCGGGAAAATATGACGTTGTGTTTGTGCCCGTTTACCAGCGCAAGCCTTATTATCCCACCAGCGGTCAGGAGCAGAGAAGAAGCTATTCTTTCCACGCTCCCGCAACCGACGGAACACTTCGCATCTATCACATGAGCGATACCCACTCGGCAATTAAAAATCCCGTTGCCGCAGCCTCATATTTCGGCGACGATCTAGACATACTTATAATGAACGGCGATATTCCCGACCACAGCGGAACTTATGACCACATTATGACACTCTTTAACCTCTCCTCTCAGCTTACTCACGGTTCTGTTCCTGTTATCTTCTCAAGAGGTAACCACGATACCCGCGGTGAGTCTGCCGTTGAGTACCAGAGATTTACCCCCACGTCTAAGGGCGGTAATACCTATTATACAATCAGAATAGGCAATATATGGGCAATCATCCTCGACTGCGGTGAGGATAAGGTCGATAATAACGTTGAGTACGGCGGAATGGCTGCATTCCATCAGTTCAGACTTAGACAGACCGAGTTTATTAAGGACGTTATTAAGAGAAAGGACGAGGAATACGAAGCCGAGGGCGTTGAGCATCGCTTTGTAATCTGCCACGTCCCCTTCGACACCGCTTGGAATGTTCACGAGAAGGAGCTCTACACCGAGTGGATCGAGCTCTTAAACGAGATAAATCCCGATCTGCATCTGCACGGACATATGCATAACTTCTACTACAACGAGCCCGGTACAGAGGGTCAGTTTGGAGTAATAAAGGCTCCTGTTCTCACCTCAGGCGATCCCAGAGGCGATAACTTCAAGGGCATGGCTCTTACCATTGACAAAGACGGATACCTCGCACAGTTTACCGACAAAACACAAACTGTTCTCGAGGAACACCGTATAGAAAAGGTAAAAAGATAAAGCTAAAACTGGGCGGCAAGCCTAAAGCTTGCCGCCCGAAAGTTTGACAAATAAATAACAAAAAATGCGAAATTTGTTAAATTAGCATACGAAAGGAAATCTAAATTGAAACTCTCAGAAATGTCTGCAAGTGAACTCAGGCAGGCCTACCAAAACTTTAAAAAAGAATACGATGAGGTTTGCGAGCTTGGCATAGACCTTGACATATCAAGAGGAAAACCCAACGGCGCCCAGCTTGATCTTAGCAACGGTCTTATGACCTGTCTTGACAAAAGCGTTATCGATAAATGCTCCTTTGACTATCGAAATTATGGAGTGATGGAGGGTGTTCCCTCATCACGAAAGATGCTGGCGCCGCTGCTTGGCGTTGCTCCCGAAAACACCCTCGTTTGCGGAAACTCCAGCCTTAATATTATGTATGACTGCATTGTAAGAGCAATGCTCCTGGGCGTTTTAGAGGGAAAAACCCCTTGGAGCCAGCTTCCCAAGGTTAAATTCCTTTGCCCCGCACCGGGATATGACAGGCACTTTGCCATCTGCGAGGAATTTGGCATTGAGATGATTACAGTTGATATGACCGAGACCGGACCTGATATGGACACCGTTGAAAAGCTTGTCGCAGAGGACGATACCATTAAAGGTATGTGGTGCGTTCCCAAGTATTCAAACCCGCAGGGCATTACCTACAGCGACGAAACTGTAAGAAGACTTGCTTCTATGAAAACTGCGGCTGACGATTTCAGAATTTTCTGGGACAATGCCTACTGTATTCACGACCTTTACGATGAGGGCGACGAGCTACTTAACGTGCTTGATGCCTGCACCGAGGCAGGAAACCCCGACAGAGTTTATATATTCTTCTCGACATCTAAAATAAGCTTTGCGGGAAGCGGCGTTGCCGCAATGGGCGGCTCCAAAAATAATATCGACTGGCAGAAAAAGCGAATGACCATTCAAACCATCAGCTTTGACAAGATAAATCAGCTCCGCCACGTTATATATTATAAGGATGCTGAGGGTCTTAAGGAGCATATGAAGTTGCACGCTGATATTCTCAGGCCTAAGTTTGAAACGGTTTTAAAAGCTTTTGACGAGCAGCTCGCTCCTCTCGGCTGTGTTTACTATCCCAGACCTCGCGGCGGATATTTTATCAGCCTCGATGTTATGGACGGATGTGCAAAAAGAGTTGTTGAGCTTTGTAAAAATGCGGGCGTTGTGCTAACTCCCGCAGGCTCGACATATCCTTATAAAAACGACCCCAATGACAGAAACATAAGAGTTGCCCCATCGTATATCAATGTTGACGAGCTTGAGGCGGCGGTTTCGGTGCTTTGCGCTTCTGTTAAGCTTGCCTGCGCAGAAAAGCTCTTGGAAAAATAAGGAGTGGAATCTATGAAACAAAAACTTTCCGTAGTTATCCGTGTTGTGCTTTGCGTTATAGCGGAGTTTCTCCTTTTCTGGTTTAAGCTCCCGCCAATAAACTTAAGAAGCAAGGATTTTTGGGGATTTGTTATCGAAAGCGTGATAATCTGCACAGTTATTCTCGCTATTTCCTCAATCACTGCCTTTTTCAAAAAGAATGTGGGTAAAGACGGTAAAGAGGTTTTAATAGATGGCAAGTCGGCTATAAAAGGCTCAGCCAAGCCTTTTAAAATCGTTCTCATTGGACTTGCGGCTATGGTTGTTTTTACGGTTGTGATGGACGTAGTCGGTGCTAAGCTCTTTAATGCAAAGAGTTACTCAAACCTTATCACGCTACAGGAAGGCGACTTTTCAAAGGATGTTGCCGAGCTTAAAATGTCGCAGATCCCCGTTGTTGACCGCGACACCGCGACACGACTTGCTCAGCGCGAACTCGGCAATATAACCGATCTGGTTTCCCAGTTTGAAATTGACGCTGAGTACACCCAGATAAACTACAAAAATCACCCCTACCGAGTAACCCCGCTTAAATATGCGGGCTTTATAAAGTGGCTTACAAACAGCAGCGAGGGCGTTCCGGGGTATATAACTATTGACCTTACAACTCAGGAAGCAGAGCTTGTAAGGCTTGATGACGAGATTCGCTACTCGCAGAGCGAGTATCTTATGCGGAATGTGAACCGCTACCTGCGCTTTAACCACCCCACAAAGATCTTCGCCGAGATCTCATTTGAGATTGACGAAAACGGCGTTCCCTATTGGGTCGCCTCGGTAATCGACTATAAGATAGGCTTCTGGAGCGGTAGAGATATTTGCGGAGTTGTACTTCTAAATGCTCAGACAGGCGAAAATAAGTATTACGAGGCGGGGGAAATTCCCACATGGGTCGATCAGGCCTATGACTCAGATATGATCATCGAGCAGCTTACCTATAACGGCCTGTATTCTGACGGATTTTTCAATGCGATTCTCGGTCAGAAAAACTGCACCCAGCCCACCGATGGATATAACTATATTGCCATTGACGATGATGTTTGGGTCTACACAGGAATAACCTCAATTACAGAGGACGCTTCAAACTTAGGCTTTGTCCTTTCAAACCTCAGAACAAAGGAAACTAAATTTTACACCCAGGCAGGCGCCGAGGAATATTCTGCAATGGATAGTGCCGAGGGTCAGGTTCAGCACCTTGGCTATCAGGCAACCTTCCCCATTCTTTTAAATATAGCCGACAGACCGACCTATTTTGTTTCTTTAAAGGACGATGCGGGTCTTGTAAAGATGTATGCTTATGTTGATATGGAGCGCTATCAGATAGTTGGAATAGGCGCTACCTTGGACAAGGCAAGAGAGGCTTATTTAGAGGCTCTTGAGGGCGAAAATATCGAGCTCGATAAAGAAACTCAGGAGGAGAGAAAAACTGTTTACGCGGGTGTTGTTTCGGCAATTTCCTCTGCGGTTATTGACGGAAATACAAATTATTATATAATGCTTGAGGGTGATGAAAAGATATTCGTCATTCCTGCATCTATGAATGATAAACTTCCTTTCTTGACGGTTGGCGATAGAATTGCTATCACCGAGGTTTCGGGAGTTTATAAGCACGTAAATATATCCTAAAACAAACCCCCTGCCGATTTAAAATCGGCAGGGGGTTTTCGTATGAGTTATAGCTTTTATTTTATGCTTGTGTTTCAGTATAGATGGTAGGTCAATATAATTTGTAGGGACCGTTCTCGCTGCGGCTCGGTCCCCTCACGGCTCTGACAGTCCACAGGACTGTCATTCACTCCCGTTCGGCGCTTCGCTACGTCCCCGACGGTCCGCAACGTTGTTTACTTCACGCTCGTATATTCCTTTTGCTCACGCCGCAAGGGCGCTCCCTTTCTTTCGTCAAAGAAAGGAAGCAAAGAAGACTTAAAAAGGGAGAGGGTGTCCGCCCTAAACGGTTCGCGGTGCCCAAAACGGCAAGCCGTTTTGACCGCAGCACCACAAGCT
>CAZDSQ010000016.1:0-27903 GCA_964508295.1 uncultured Oscillospiraceae bacterium
TTGTAAATGTGTATACAATCATCTTGCACAGGTGTATACAATCATACTCTTGACATGGAACCCCGCCCCTACAAAGATGGCACAATATAAAAATGTGAATTTTTGCAAAAAAATATTGACAATGCTTTTTCAGGGTGTTATAATACCAATATCAAAAATGCGTTGAAGGAATTATTCTCTTTTTTGAGCATTGCAGAGAGTCGCCGGTCGGTGAAAGGCGATATGTGAGAATTTGAGAAGTCTCGTTCCGGAGCAGAGCGGCAGAATTTTCAGTAAGTCGCTACGGCGTGCCCCGTTACCAAGGCAGGAGGCTTGATGGAGCCTTATTGAGTGGCTGTTTTTTGCAGCAATCAGGGTGGTACCGCGAAATATTTCGTCCCTGAGTCCGAAAAATTCGGGCTCAGGGATTTTTTATTTCCCCGAGCCTTAAGACGAAAGGAAAAGAGTTATGAAACAAATCAAAATTGCCGACACGACACTTTTAAGAGAGGACAGCAAGTTCAGCTTTAAGGAAAAGCTTGAGATTGCCCGCCAGCTTGAAAAGCTCTGCGTTGACACCATTGAAATTCCCGAAATTGAAAACGCTAAAACCGACATTCTCTTTGTAAGAACGGTTTCGTCGTTTGTTAAAAACAGCATCATTTCGGTTGCCGCAGGCTCGAGTGACGAGAGTATAGAAAATGCCGCTGCTGCACTTTCCTCGGCTAAAAATGCAAGAATTTGCATAAAACTGCCCGTTTCACCCGTTGGAATGGAGTATATAAGCCACAAAAAAGCCCCCGCGATGCTCGCTTGGGTATCAGAGGCTGTAAAAAAAGCAAAGGAAAAGGTCAGCGATGTTGAGTTTTGTGCCGTTGACGCAACCCGCGCCGAGCCTGACTACTTAAAAGAGGTCATTGCCGCCGCCGCAGAGGCAGGCGCCACCTCTATAACAGTATGCGACTCTGCCGCAAAAATGCTGCCCGATGACTTTGCAGATTTTGCCGCTGAGGTCTGCTCCTCTGTTTCGGTGCCTGTTGGCGTCTGCTGCGATAATAAGGGTGGACTTGCATCTGCATCTGCCGTCCTTTCGGCAAAGCGCGGCGTAGAATGCGTTAAAACCGCCGTCGGCGGCTCGGTGGTCGAGCTTGAGACCTTTGTTTCAATGCTTCGCGATTGCGGCGATAATTACGGACTTTGCTCAAATGTAAAGGCAACCGAGCTTCACCGCATTATCAAGCAGATAAACTGGATCGCTTCAAATGCCGAAAACGAGAAGCGTATAGTTTCTGCCGCAGGCGAGGGCGAAAACGGAGTTTATCTCAGCGAGTCTGACAGCCAAAGCGAAGTAAACGCCGCTGTTTTAAGACTGGGTTACGACTTGTCTGCTGATGACCAGACCAAAGTTTACGAGGAGTTCCTACGCGTTGCCGCAAAGAAAAAGGTCGGCGCAAAGGAGCTTGACGCAATCGTTGCAAGCGTTGCCCTGCAGGTTCCCGCGACATATAAGCTGGTAAGCTATGTTATCAACAACGGAAATGTTATCTCGGCAAGCGCCCAGATAACTCTTAATAAAAACGATACCGCTATGCAGGGCGTCTGCATTGGTGACGGACCTATCGACGCCGCATTCCTTGCCATCGACCAGATAATCGGCCACCACTATGAGCTGGACGATTTCCAGATCCAGTCGGTAACCGAGGGTAAAGAGGCTATGGGCTCGGCGCTTGTAAAGCTCCGCTCAAACGGCAAGCTCTATTCGGGTAACGGAATTTCAACCGACATTATCGGCGCAAGTATCAGAGCTTATCTTAACGCCGTTAATAAAATTGTTTACGAGGAGGCGTAAAAAATGAAACTTTCATTTTCAACAAAGGGTTGGCACAACAGCTCTTTTGAAGAGTTTTGCGACATTGCAGTCGACTTAAACTTCAAAGGAATTGAGTTGCATAATATTTACAACAGACTTTTTGCCGAAAAAGACGGCGCATTTCACGATTACGCCGCCGCGGCAACCCTGCGCCGCCTTTATGAGAAAAATCTGAAACTGCCTTGCATAGATACTATTTCGGATATTGCTGACAAGGATAGCGCCGATAAGGCTTATGACGAAATTGTAAAATGCATCGCAATATCTGAAAATCTGCACATTCCCTGCATCCGCCTCAGAGCAAAAGTATCTGAGGACGAGGATGCTGTAAAAAATGTTTATGAGCTTGTAGAAAAGGCTCTTCCCGAGGCAGAGAAAAAGGGAATAACGCTTGTTATTGAAACCTCGGGACTCTTTGCCGACACCGCAAAGCTTCGCGAGGTGCTTGAAAGCTTTGCCTGCGACAATCTCGGCGCGCTGTGGAACTTTTCCGCCGCTTATTTTGAGTGCGGTGAGGCGCCTGAACAGGTCATCAAAAACCTCGGCGCTTATGTTCGTCACGTGCATCTGACCGATGCTAAAAAGTCAGAAAACGGCATAGAATACTGCCTTGCAGGTGAGGGCGAGCTGCCTATCGGTGATATGATGCTGGCTCTGCGCTCGGTAAACTATGATGGATTTGTTTCGCTGGTCTGGAACCCCGCTTGGTGCGAGGAAATTGACGATATGGAGATAATCTTCTCGCAGTTTACAAGCTTTATGAAGCAGTTTGGCACCATTTCAAGAAACGAAAAGACCCTCTATTATAACAGAGCCCACACAGGTAAATTCGTCTGGGAAAAGGATAGGCTCATTGACCTTACCTTCCCGCAGGTGCTGGATAAAATGGTCGAGGAGTTTCCCGACCAGTATTGCTTTAAGTACACCACCCTTGATTACACCCGCACCTACAGCGAGTTTCGCGACGACGTTGACACCTTTGCCCGTAGCCTTGTCGCTCTCGGCGTAAAGGCGGGAAGCAAGGTTGCAGTCTGGGCATCAAACGTGCCGCAGTGGTATATCGCTTTCTGGGCGGCAACCAAGATCGGCGCAATTTTGGTAACTGTTAATACCGCTTATAAAATTCACGAGGCTGAGTATCTCTTGCGCCAGTCAGATACACACACCCTCATTTTGACCGAGGGCGCAAAGGACACCCATTACGGCAAGATAATTGCGGAGCTCTGCCCCGAGCTTGAAAATAAGGATAGCGGCGAGCCGCTTCACGCAAAGCGTCTGCCTTTCTTAAGAAACGTTATCACAGTCGGCTTTAAGCAGAAGGGCTGTATGACTTGGAGCGAGGCGCTCGAGCGCTCGGCTCAGGTTCCTATCGAAGAGGTTCGCAGAATGGCGGCTGCCGTCGATAAGGACGACGTCTGCAATATGCAGTACACCTCAGGTACAACAGGCTTCCCCAAGGGCGTTATGCTCACTCACTACAACGTTGTAAACAACGGCAAATATATCGGCGACCATATGGACCTCTCAACCGCCGACAGAATGATGATTCAGGTTCCTATGTTCCATTGCTTTGGAATGGTGCTTTCGATGACGGCTTCAATGACCCACGGCACAACAATGTGCCCCCTGCCGTACTTCTCGCCCAAGCCTGCTCTCTCCTGCGTTCACAACGAGCATATCACCGCCTTTAACGGCGTTCCTACAATGTTTATCGCAATGATGGAGCACCCCGATTTTGAAAAGACCGACTTTTCTTATATGAGGATCGGCATTATGGCTGGCGCAAACTGTCCCGCCGACCTTATGAAAAAGGCAACCGAGGTTATGAATATGCGCGAGATAGTTTCGGTCTACGGTCAGACCGAGGCCTCCCCGGGCTGCACAATGAGCAGTTATTACGACAGCTTAGAAGTCAGAACCGAAACTGTAGGTAGTGCCTTTGCAAACGTTGAGTGTAAAATCGTTGACCCCGAAACAGGTGAGGACTGCCCCGATGGAGTAAACGGCGAGTTTGTTGCCCGCGGATATAATATTATGAAGGGCTACTACAAAATGCCCGCCGCGACCGCAGAGGCTATTGACAAAGACGGCTGGCTTCACACAGGCGACCTTGCCTGCCGCGACAGCGACGGAAACTATCGCATCACAGGCAGACTTAAGGATATGATAATCCGCGGCGGAGAGAACATTTATCCCAAGGAGATCGAGGAGTTTATCTACACTCACCCCAAGGTAAGTGACGTTCAGGTTATCGGCGTTCCCGATAAGCAGTACGGCGAGGAGATTATGGCCTGCATCATCTTAAAAGAGGGCGAGAGTATGACAGAGGACGAGATGAAGGCCTTTATCGGCGCAAGTATGGCTCGCCATAAGGTGCCGAGGTATGTTGATTTTGTTGATGCCTTCCCGATGAATGCCGCAGGAAAGATACTCAAATACAAAATGCGCGAGGCGGCCGCAGAAAAGCTCGGAATCAAGGTGGAAAAATAATGATAGCGCAAAAATTCTATGCAATAGACTCTCATTGCCACGTTTATCCGTCTAAAATTGCCGCCGCTGCAGTCGGCGCAACCGATGCCTTTTACGGCGTAAGATCCTGCTTTGACGGCTCTACCGACACTCTGCTCTCTCAAATGAAGGATACTGGCGTCGACCACGCCCTTATCCAGTCGGTCGCAACAACGCCAAAGCAGGTTAGCAGCATAAACAATTTTATTGCTGAAACTGTAAAAAACTCACACGGCGCATTTACGGGGCTTGGAACGCTCCACCCCGACAGCGAAACTCTCGAGCAGGATGTTGAAAATATTATTTCGCTCGGACTTTTGGGTGTAAAGCTTCACCCCGATATTCAGCGCTTTAAAATTGACGATTACCGTTGCCTTAAGATATATGAGCTTTGCGAAAAGGCGGGCTTGCCCATTTTAATGCACACGGGGGACAACCGATACGATTATTCAAACCCCAACCGCCTCTTGCCCGTTTTAGAGATTTACACCTCGCTTGTTGTTATCGGCGGGCATCTGGGCGGCTATTCGGTCTGGGACGAGGCGAGCGAAAAGCTCTCGGGCCTTAATAACTTTTACGTTGACACCTCGTCGAGCATTTCTATGCTCGGCGTAGACGAGGCAAAAAAGATAATCGAGCGCTACGGGGTAGACCACGTTCTGTTTGGAACCGATTACCCGATGTTCGACCAAAAAACTGAAATTGAGTATCTTTTAAAAATGGGCTTTTCAGACGAAGAATATGAAAATATATTCTCACTCAATGCAAAGAAAATTTTTAATCTGTGAAATTAAACGGGCGGGCACAGAGACCCGCCCCTACTGATTTTAGTGAGCACTTGTTTTTACTGTAGGGTGCGGCGCCCACGACGCACCGCAAAAACGGAATGGATAAATCCATTCCCTACAAAACAGCGGGCTTCATTTTTTAATTCGTAGGGCACGACCTGTGTGTCGTGCCGAAAAAAAGCGGAACGGCACATAGGCCGTTCCCTACAAAATTCCATCGGCTGGCGGATTAATATCATAGATGAGTAGAAAATGCATAAAAAATCGCGTATAACTGCAAAAATATGCGATTTTCTCTTGACTTTTTGGCTTTAATAGGGTAAAATTTTTTTATTAAGTTTATTGAAAAAGGAAGTGAGCAAATTGTTCTTTTTTGGAAAAGAGTTTTATTACTATTATTTTACAAAGGACTGTTCGCTTTCTTTTAAATCAGGAAAATAAGGGTGCTGAAAAACGCCCTTTCCGATAAGAAGAGGACAGTCCGCATCCGTCGTGCCAAAGGGGGCACAGGTGGTATGCGGTTTTTTTATTTGGAGGCGGAAAAATGTTATCGCAAAAAATGCTCGGTTTAGGCAAAAAAAGCTCGGCTATCCGTGAGATATTCGAGTATTCCAAAAAGAGAAAGGCAGAGATCGGTGCCGATAAGGTTTTTGATTTCAGCCTTGGTAATCCCAGTATCCCCGCGCCTCAGTGCGTTGAGGACGCTATTAAAAATCTTCTCACGACCTGCGATAGTATTGACCTGCACGGCTACACCTCGGCGCAGGGCGATATGGAAACGAGAAGGACTATCGCAAAAAATATTGCTGAGCGTTTCGGCTTTGCCGCCGATGCAAACCTTATCTATATGACCTGCGGCGCCGCCGCATCTCTTACAATCAGCTTAAAGGCGCTTGTTGAGGAGGGGGACGAGGTCATACTGCTTGCTCCATATTTCCCCGAATATAAGGTCTTTGCAGAAAATGCGGGCGCAGTAGTGAAAACGGTAGCCTGCACAGGCGAGCAGTTTTCTCTCGACCTTGAGGCACTGGGTAAGGCGGTAAATAAAAATACACGCGCAATCATCGTAAACTCTCCCAATAACCCGACAGGCGCAGTTTTAAGTGAAAACGATATAAAGGGCCTCTCCGAGCTTTTAAATAAAAAGAAGGCGGAAACGGGCAGAGCGGTAACAATACTCGCCGACGAGCCTTACAGAGAGCTTGCCTACGACGGAGTTTTCGTCCCCTATATCCCGAACTACTACGATAACACCATCGTTTGCTATTCCTACAGTAAATCCCTTTCCATTCCGGGCGAGAGAATAGGCTACATTTCGGTTTCCCCCAAAGCCGAGAGTGCCGCTGACACCTTTGCCGCAATTTGCGGAGCGGGAAGAAGTATGGGCTATGTATGCGCTCCCAGCCTACTGCAGCGAGTTGCCAAGGAGTGCGACGGCGCAGAGCCCGACCTTACCGCCTACGACAAAAACCGCAAACTGCTTTATAATAGCCTTACAGAGATGGGCTACAGCGCAGTTTATCCAAACGGCGCCTTCTACCTCTTTGTAAAAGCCTTGGAGCCTGATGCCGCCGCGTTTTGCGAGAGGGCAAAGAAATATGAGCTTCTCCTTGTTCCAAGCGATAGCTTTGGGGTCGAGGGCTATGTGAGAATTGCCTATTGCGTGTCTTACGAGCAGATTGAGGCCTCGCTGCCCGCGTTTAAGAAACTTATTGACGAATACAAGGAGAACTGAAATGACCGACCTTGAGAAAGCAAGACAAATTATAAACTCTGTTGATAAAGAAATGGCAGAGCTTTTTGAAAAGAGAATGGATGCCGTAAAGCTTGTTGCGGCATACAAGCAGGAGAGAGGGCTTCCCGTTGATGATTTTGCCCGCGAGGAAGAAATGATTTCAAGAAATGCGGCTTTGCTCTCTAAAGAGGAGTTTCGTTCCTATTACGTTAACTTCCTGCGCTCTACTATTGACGTTTCTAAGAAGATGCAGCATAAAATTCTTGACGGAATGCGCGTTGCATATAGCGGCGTTGAGGGCGCGTTTGCAAACATTGTTGCCGAAAAGATCTTCCCCGACGCTACCGCCGTTGCCCACGCCGACTTTAAGGCGGCTTACAAGGCGGTCGAAAACGGCGAGTGCGACGTTGCCGTACTGCCCATTGAAAACAGCTTTAACGGCGATGTCGGCAAGGTGCTTGACTTGGCATTCTTTGGTTCTCTTTATGTAAACGGAGTTTACGAGGCTGAGATAGTTCAGAACCTGCTTGCAGTTAAGGGAACAACTCTTGACGAGGTTAAAACAGTAATCAGTCACCCGCAGGCGCTCGGACAGTGCGCCGCGTATATCGAAAAGCACGGCTTTGAGACTATAGAGGCAGTCAACACCGCCGTTGCCGCAAGAGAGGTTGCGGCATCCGGCAGACACGACATTGCCGCAATCGGCAGCGCCGAGGCGGCAGAAAAGTTCGGCCTTAAAAAGCTCGCCGCGCATATTAACGAAAGCAGCACAAACTCGACCCGTTTTGCCGTTTTCAGCAGAGCGCAGAGAATGCCCGCCAATGCAGATAAAAGATTTATTATGCTCTTTACCGTTAATAATGTTGCCGGATCTCTCGGCCGTGCAATTTCGGTTATCGGTGAACACGGCTTTAACCTGCTGGCACTTAAAAGCCGCCCGACCAAAGAGCTTGTCTGGGATTATTACTTCTACGCCGAGGGCGAGGGTAATATAGCGAGCGACGAGGGGCAGACAATGCTTGAGGAACTTAAAGGCTACTGCAGTAACCTAAAGGTCATCGGCAGCTTTGAAAAGGAAGCCAAGGTCTAAATTAAGAGGAGAATTAAAATGATTATTCCGGTTAAAACCTCGCAGGGCTCTTATGATATAGTTTTAGAGCGCGGGAGCTTACTTCGCGCGGGAGAATATCTTAACCTAAACCGCCGCGTGCTTGTTGTAACCGATAGCGGCGTTCCCGCGTCTTACGCTAAGGAGGTTGCAAAAAACTGTAAGAGCGCTACCATTCTTACCATAAAAGAGGGAGAGCAGTCTAAAAATATTGAGGTCTACGCCTCGGTTTTAAAGGCTCTCGTTGAAGGCTCTTTTACCCGCACCGACTGCGTTGTAGCCGTCGGCGGCGGAGTGGTTGGCGATCTTTCGGGCTTTGCCGCCGCAACCTTTATGCGAGGAATTGATTTTTACAATATTCCCACAACCGTACTCTCGCAGGTCGACTCATCTATCGGCGGCAAGACTGCAATCGACTTTATGGAGCTTAAAAACATAGTCGGTGCATTCTATCCGCCCAAAAAGGTGCTGATTGACCCCGACACGCTCAAAACCCTGCCCGCCCGACAGATTTCAAACGGACTTTGCGAGGCAGTCAAGATGGCGGCAACAAGTGACAGAGCGCTTTTTGAGCTTTTTGAAAAAGAGGATGCCATAAAAAATATCGACACCGTTATCGAAATGGCTCTGCGAATTAAAAAGGCAGTCGTCGAAGAGGACGAAAGGGAAGCGGGACTTCGGAAGGTTCTTAACTTCGGCCACACCCTCGCTCACGCCCTCGAGAGCGTAAACGCTCTTTCAAATTACTATCACGGCGAGTGCGTTGCTGTTGGAATGCTCCCGATGTGCAGCGAAAAGGTCAGAGCAAGGCTCAAAGCCGTTTTGGAAAAGTTAAATTTACCCACCGAGCTTTCCGCAAATGCCGACGAAATAGTAGAGGCCTGCAGACACGATAAAAAGGCGGCTGGCGACGATATAACAATAGTTTATGTTGAGGAAATCGGCAAGTTTGAGCTTAGAAAGATACCCTTTGGCGAGTATGAAGAAATGATAAGGCAGGTGCTGTAAAGTGAAAAACACCTTTGGAAATAACATTTCTGTAACCCTGTTTGGCGAAAGTCACGGAAAATCCATCGGCGCCGTTTTGGACGGGCTTGCCCCAGGGCTTACTGTTGACGAGGAATTTATAAGAGAGGTATTAAGCCGACGCCGTCCTGTTGGAGCAATTTCGACTGCAAGGCGTGAGGCAGATAAGTTCTCGATAGAAAGCGGCGTTTTTAACGGCAAAACCACAGGAACTCCAATTTGCATCGTAATTCCCAATGAGGATACCCGCTCTGGCGATTATGGTCAGATGACCACCCTTGCTCGCCCATCGCACGCCGACTATACCGCTAACTGCAAGTACCACGGCTTTGAGGACTACAGAGGCGGCGGACACTTCAGCGGCAGAATAACTGCGGCGCTCTGCGCGGCGGGAGCTATCTGCATTTGTGCCCTTAAAGAAAAGGGTATAGACATCGCAACCCACATAAAGCAGATTGCCGATGTTTGCGACAGAGATTTCGGTGACCTTGATGCCGATATAAATAAGCTTAACAGAATGGATTTCGCGGTGCTTGACGATAGCAAGGTGAACGAAATGTTCGAGAAAATAACCGCCGCTAAAGCGGACGGAGATAGCGTCGGCGGAGTGCTTGAAACTGTAGTAACGGGTATACCTGCAGGAGTAGGCGAGCCCTGGTTTGACAGCGTTGAGAGCCTTCTCTCGCACGCACTGTTTTCAATCCCCGCAGTTAAGGGTGTTGAGTTTGGAGCGGGCTTCTCGATCGCTTCAATGAAAGGCTCTGAAGCCAACGACCCCTTTTATATGGCGGGCGGCGAGGTAAAGACCAAAACAAACAACAGCGGTGGAATAAACGGCGGCATTACAAACGGTATGCCTGTGGTTTTCAGATGCGCTGTAAGACCCACTCCAACACTCTCAAAGGAGCAGCAGACAGTTGATTTTAAAGCGGGCGAGGATGCAACCCTTGCGGTACGCGGCAGGCACGACCCCTGCATAGTTCACAGAGCGAGAATAGTTGTTGACTGCGTCTGCGCAATTACTCTCTGCGATATTTTGGCAGGCAGATTTGGCACAGATTGGCTTGGTGAAAAATGAATTACGGTTTGTTAGGTGAAAAGTTAGGACACAGCTTTTCAAAGGAAATTCACTCAAAGCTTTTTGATTATGAATACCAGCTTTGCGAGATAAAAAAAGAAGATTTTGATGCATTTATGCAGCAAAAGGATTTTAAGGCCGTAAACGTAACCATTCCGTATAAGGAGCAGATAATCCCTTATCTTGATTTTGTCGATGAAACGGCAAAGAAGATCGGCGCCGTGAATACTGTTGTTAACAAAAACGGCAAGCTTTGCGGATACAACACCGACTTTTCGGGAATGCGAGCTCTTATCCTTAAAAACGGCATCGACCTTGCAAATAAAAAGGTGCTTGTTTTGGGTAGCGGCGGCACATCAAAAACCGCATTTGCGGTAGCCGAGAGCCTTAACGCAAAAGAGGTTTACAGAGTTTCAAGAAGCGGCAGGGACGGCTGCATTACATATGAGGATGCCGAGAGTATCCACGCGGATGCTGAAATTATCATAAACACCACCCCCTGCGGAATGTACCCCAATATAAACACCGTGGCGGTTGATATTTCTAAATTTCAAAACCTTTCGGGCGTTGTTGACGCGGTTTATAACCCTCTGAATTCAAAGTTTGTTTGCGATGCGAAAGCGAGAGGAATAAAGGCGGTCGGCGGGCTTTATATGCTGGTAGCTCAGGCGGCTTATGCGGCAGAGTATTTTACAGAAAAAAGCGTGCCTGTTGAAAAAATCGACGAAATTTATAGTGAAATGTTTTGTTTAAAGCAAAATATCGTTTTGATCGGTATGCCCGGCTCGGGCAAGTCCACCATAGGCAAAAAGCTCGCGGATATGCTCGGTATGCGGTTTGTTGACACCGACGAGGTAATAGTCAAAAACGCTGGCAAAGCCATTCCCGACATCTTCGCCAAGTTCGGCGAGGAAAAATTCAGAGATATGGAATCCGATGCGGTTTTAGAGGTCGCAAAACTTCAGCACACCGTTATCGCAACGGGCGGCGGAGCTATTCTTAAGAAAGAAAATGTAAATTTGCTTCGCGAAAACGGCAGAATTTACTTTATCGACAGGCCGCTTTCGAGTATCGTTGCAACCTCGGACAGACCGCTTTCGAGCAATCGCGAGGCTTTAGAAAAGCGCTACGCCGAGAGATATGATATTTACTGCGATAGTGCCGATGTGCATTTAAAAGCAGGCGACGATGTAAATGAGAACGCTCAAAAAATAAAAGAGGATTTTTTAAATGAAAATACTTGTAATTAACGGACCAAACCTTAATATGCTGGGAATTCGTGAGCCCGATATTTATGGCAAAGACACCTATGAGGGACTCTGCAAAATGATTTCAGAACACGCCGAGAAAATCGGTGTTGAGGTTGAGATATATCAGTCAAACCACGAGGGAAGTCTTGTTGACAAGATTCAAGAGGCTTACAAAAAGGCTGACGGCATTGTTATAAACCCCGCCGCCTACACCCACACAAGCGTTGCTCTGCTCGATGCCTTAAAGGCGGTCGGAATTCCTGCGGTTGAGGTTCACATTTCCGATGTTTCAAAGCGCGAGGATTTCAGACAGATAAGCTTTGTAAGGCATTACTGCGAAAAAACGATTGCGGGCCACGGCTTTGCAGGCTACCTTGAGGCTATGGACTATTTAAAAGAGGCGGCAAAGCAATGAGGGTTAAGATAGAAAAATCAAAGGCGCAGGGAGTGGCAAAGGCGCCGCCGTCAAAAAGTATGGCGCACCGCGCCCTTATATGCGGCGCACTTTCAAAAGAGAGCCGTATATATAACCTCGCCGCGTCAGAGGATATTAAGGCTACCTTAGGTTGTCTTAAAGGGCTCGGCGCAAAGATAGAGGAAATAGACGGCGGCATTAAGATTGGCGCGCTTGACCCATTCGATGCCCCCGAAAATGCCGAGCTTTTCTGTAACGAGAGCGGCAGTACACTTAGGTTTTTTATCCCGCTTTGTATGCTCTCGGGAAAGAAAATAACCCTAAAGGGCAGTCGCAGGCTCTTTGAGCGCCCTCTCTCGATTTATGAGGAGATATGCAAAGAGCAGGGCATAGAGCTTGTAAAAGGCGAGGATAGCGTTACCGTCTGCGGAAGGCTTAAAAGCGGTAGCTATAGCGTCGCAGGCAATATTTCAAGCCAGTTTATAACGGGCCTTTTGTTTGCGCTCCCGCTTTTAGAGGGGGACAGTAAATTAGAGGTAACGGGCAAATTTGAAAGCGCTTCGTATATAGATTTAACCTTGAGTGCATTAAATGCTTTCGGTATTGAGATAAAAAGAGAGGCAAATGTTTTTTACATAAAAGGTTCTCAAAGCTATAAAAATGCAGAGTATACAGTTGAGGGCGATATGTCAAACGCCGCTTTTTTGGAGGGTTTTAACCTGCTCGGCGGCGAGGTGTGCGTTGACGGTATAAACGAGAACACCCTGCAGGGCGATAGAGCATATATAGATATGTATAAAGGGCTTCTTAAAGGCAAAAAGAGCTTTGACCTGTCTGATTGCCCCGACTTAGCCCCTGTTATGTTCGCGCTATCTGCCGCGCACGGCGGCGCGACATTTAGCGGAACTGCAAGGCTTAAAATAAAGGAAAGCGACAGAGCCGCTGCTATGGCAGAGGAACTACATAAGTTCGGTATTGAATGCAAAATTTTTGAAAACAGCGTTGAAATCAAAAAAGGTAAGCTTTGCGCCCCCAAAGAAATCCTTTCGGGACACAACGACCACCGAATAGTTATGGCGCTCAGCCTGCTCCTTTCCAAAACGGGCGGCAGTATAGATGGCGCCGAGGCGGTAAAAAAGAGCTACCCTGACTTTTTTGAAGTAATAAAAAACCTTGGAATAGGAATGGAAAAGTATGATAATTGACAGATCTAAAAAAATTCTGATAATCGGTCTCGGCCTGCTTGGCGGAAGCTACGCTATGGCGCTAAAGCGCAAAGGCTATGATGTTTCGGCAATAACCTTGGAGCAGAAGTCTATCGACTACGCGCTCGAGCATAAGCTTATTGACAGAGGCTCGACAGAGGTTGACCAAAAGCTTATACAAGATGCTGATATTATCGTTTTTGCCCTCTATCCGCACACATTTATTGAGTGGGTGAAGGAAAATGGGCATCTTATAAAAGAGGGAACGGTTGTAACCGACGTAACGGGTGTTAAGGGCTGTGTTGTGTACCAGGTGCAGTCGCTACTTCCCGAGGGTGTTGAGTTTATCGCGGCTCACCCAATGGCAGGCCGAGAGCTCTGCGGGGTCGAGAACAGCGACGACAGTATATTTAAGGGCGCTAACTATATCGTTGTTCCCACCGAGAAAAACACTTACTCGGCAATCGAGCTTTGCAAAAGCTTGGGTCAGGAGTTGGGCTTTGCCGATGTTTCTGTTCTGCCGCCCGAGAGGCACGACGAAATGATAGGCTTCCTTTCCCAGCTTACTCACTGCATCGCTGTTGCCCTTATGTGCGCCAGCGATGACCCTAATCTTGAAAGATATACGGGCGACTCGTTCAGAGATCTTACCCGAATTGCAAATATAAACGACGAAATGTGGAGCGAGCTGTTTCTTGCAAACCGAGAGACTCTGCTTACCCAGATGGACAGCTACCGCGGCGCGTTTGACAGACTTTATAACTGTGTAAAAAATGCAGACCGTGAGGAAATGCGCAGTATGATGAGAATTTCGGCAGAACGCCGTAGAAATTTTGATAAAAAGAATTGAGGTAAACACTATGAATATGCAATTTCACAGAAAACTTCCTATTCCAAAGGAGATAAAGGAGCAGTACCCATTAACAGAAAAAATGGCAGAAACCAAGAAACTGCGCGACGAGCAGATTCAGGCTGTTTTTAAGGGCGATAGCGATAAGTTTTTGCTTATAATCGGCCCCTGCTCTGCAGATAATTATGATTCGGTTCTCGATTATATTTCCCGCCTGCGCACCGTACAGGATAAGGTTGAGGATAAGATAATCATCATTCCGAGAATTTACACCAACAAGCCCCGCACAACCGGTGAGGGATATAAGGGAATGCTCCACCAGCCTAATCCCGACGAAAAGCCGGATATGCTTAAGGGTATTCTCGCCATCCGCGATGTGCACACTGCCGCTCTGCGCGATTATAACTTCACCTGCGCTGACGAGATGCTCTATCCCGAAAATCACCGTTACCTTTCTGACCTGCTTTCGTATATCGCAGTAGGAGCCCGCTCGGTCGAGGACCAGCAGCATAGACTTACTGCAAGCGGAATAGCAATTCCCGTCGGCCTTAAAAACCCCACCGGCGGCGACCTTTCGATTATGATGAACGCCATCAAAGCGGCTCAGAGCAGCCACACCTTTATTTACAGAGGTTGGGAGGTTGAGAGCACGGGCAACCCCTGCGCCCACGCGATACTGCGCGGTTACACCGATTTTGCAGGCAAAAGCGTTTCCAACTATCACTATGAGGATCTTGTTAAGCTCTGCGAGCTTTACGAAAAGTCGGGTCTTGCGAATCCCGCCGCAATTATCGACACAAACCACGCCAACTCGGGCAAGAAATATCTCGAACAGATAAGAATTGCAAATGAGGTAGTTTACAGCCGTAAGGTAAACAGCGATGTCAAGAAGCTTGTCAAGGGTCTTATGATTGAGAGCTATATTGAGGACGGCGCTCAGGGAATCGGTGAGCATATTTACGGAAAATCAATAACCGACCCCTGTCTTGGCTGGGCAAAAACCGAGGCTCTTATTCTTGAGCTTGCCGAAAAGCTTTAAAGCAAAAAGCGGAATGGATAAATCCATTCCCTACAAATGCTACCGAGCAGTTACTATAAATTTGTAGGGACCGGCGTCCCGACGGTCCTCAAAACAAAACGGTGCGTCGAAAATCGCCGTACCCTACAAAAGCAGGAGCTGAGCCTATGAATAGCCGAAAGGATGCAATAGACTTTTGCCTTACTCTGAGTGGAGTATATCTGGATTATCCCTTTCACGATGATAACTGGAGCATAATGCGCCATAGAGGAAACAAAAAGATGTTTGCCGCTGTTTTTAAGCATCAGGGAAATATCTGGATAAACTTAAAATGCGCTCCCGAGGTGTCAAGCTTTTGGCGCAGTACATACAGTTCGGTAATTCCCGCCTACCATATGAATAAGGAGCATTGGAATTCGGTCATATTGGACGGTACAGTTCCCGAGTGCGACATAAAAACAATGATTGCCGAAAGCTATGAGCTTACAAAGTGAATAATCAAGTAAAAGCCTGCTTCTCTCAAGAGAGGCAGGCTTTTTTAAAAATAAGTTGTATTTTGCAAAAATGTGTGGTAAACTAAAATTGCCAAACAAACTTAATATTTTTGCGCAAACTAAGTGTGTGTTTTTATTTTGGTAAAAATGCATGCTCTATTTTGCATACTTGGTTTGTGTAAAATAAGTTTGTTTGGCGACAGCTGAGCTATGCATTTTTCGGTGTGTGTGGCTTATGCTGCACACACTTTTTTATTTTTGGAGGTAAAAATGAAACTAAAAATTGTAAAACCACCACCCAACAGAAAAAATGCTGTTAAACATATTTGTTGCGATATATCACCAAAATTTAAAAGATATATTTACAAAATTGTAGTAATATGTTACAATAAAATTAAGCTAAATCCAAGGCTTGTTTAAAGGAGGGTAACAGAATATGAAAAAACTATTAGCGCTTATACTCTCGGTGATGCTATGTTTTTGCTTTACAGCCTGCAATCCTATAGCACCCGAACATAGATCAGAGGTATCATCCGTTTTAACCGAGAGCGAAACTTCGTCTTTTGCAAGCTCTGATTCTGCTACCGAAGGCAGCGAGCCGAGTTCGTCCTCGTCTAAAGCAACAACAACTTCAAGCGAGAAAACGAGCACAAGCACCTCGTCAAAGGCGCCCGTTAGTTCGACTCAGACAAGCTCTGAGCCTGCGGTTTCCTCGCAGACAAGTTCAATTCCGCTTCCTAATAATCTGCGCCCTGTCGTTTCAAGCCGCCCCTCTGTAAGTGAAGAAGACAAGGTTACCCCGATAGTATCGTCGACAATAAGCGCGTCGTCAAACACCAGCTCTGTAGAGGTAGGCAGCACGGTTACTCCGCTGCTTTACAGCGTAACGGGCGAAAACGGCGCAACGGCTTATCTTTTCGGCTCTATTCACGTAGGCAAAGAGGATATGTATCCTCTCCCTGACTACGTTCTTGATGCGTATAACAGCGCAGACAGCCTTGCAGTTGAGTGCGACCCCGATAGTGTTGATGATAAAACTGCCGAAGAAATAGCAGAAATGATGATAATTACTGATGGACGTACAATAGAGAGCTATGTTGGAACTACCATTTATGATGCCGCAAGACACGTATTGCTTGTAGAAAAAAATTATGCGTGGTATTGGTATTATGATTATTACAAGCCTGCAATCTGGATAAGTGAAATAGAAGGATACCTTTATAAAAAAGCAAAATTGTATTCGGATTACGGTGTTGATGCTCACCTTCTCAGCATGGCACGCAACGAGAAAAAAGAGATTATTGAAATAGAATCGGTTAAAGAACAGTACAAGTTGCTTAATTCATTTTCTTCCGATCTTCAGAAGCAGCTTTTGTTTAATGCGGCGTATAATTATAATTATTATACTATTCCTGTGAGGGAAATCACCGATTTGTACAACTCGTGGTGCGATGGTAATTACGAAAAGCTGCGTGAGCACTGCACTACGGACACACAGGGCAGTACCGATGAGGAAACGGCGCTTCTTACCGAGTACAACACAAAAATGTCGGTAAACCGTGATAAAAAGATGACCGATTTTGTCGTGGAAAGTCTAAAGGGTGATAAGGATATTTTCGTCTGTGTCGGTGCGGCTCATGTAGTGGGCGAGGGAGCGATCGTCGATCAGCTCAAAGAACTCGGCTATACCGTAACACAGATTACAGAATAAATCTTAAGATCCCTGCCGAAAGGCAGGGATTTTTTTCTAATTTATTTGTCTTTGCAGGTCTAACGGCATTGACTTTTAACTTTTGTAAAGCTATAATAAGTACAGAATTTTAACAAAACCGAGGAGAAGTGTTATGTCAAAAGGAAGAATTACTGTTCCCGCAGATGCAATGCCTATTGAGGAAATGCGTGATATAATTAAAAAATGGGGTGCTGATGCACTTCGCGATAGTGACGGAACCGACCTGCCCGACGGCGCTATGGAGCTTGCCGACAAGGTTTACGGTAAGTATTTTGTTGTCCGCGGAGATAACGAGTGGGCAAAGGCTAATATGGACGAGCTACAGCACGTCTATCTTATGACCGACTTTTTAACCGCCACCGACTCCACCCTTAAAATAGAGATATTAAAAGGCTATTATGATAAACAGCTCGCTGTTGATTACGATGCCGACCCCAAGAAGTATTGGGAGGTTATCGACAGAACGACTGACGAGATAATTGATAGCTGGTACATAGACGAGGACGGATATGTTATCGTTGAAAACACCGTTCCTATGCACGAATATACCCTTGCTTTCCTTGCAAAGAACATCTGGGACTCCACCCACCTTTACAATGCAAGAACAAACGGCTGGGACGTAGAGGGACACCTCGTTTATTCGCCCTACTATCCCAAAACACAGGAATATGTTAAAAAGCGTCTTGACGCGTGGTGTCAGGAGCACCCCGAGATAAGCGTTATCCGCTTCACAACCTTTATCTATCACTTTATGCTGGTTTGCGACGAGAACGGCGATGAAAAGTTTGTTGAGTGGTTTGGTTACGGAATGAGCGTAAGCCCCAAGCTTATCGACGATTTTGAGAAAGAATACGGCTATAAATTGCGCGCAGAGTATATCGTTGACAAGGGTCATTACAACAACACCTTCCGCGTTCCTTCTAAAGAGTTCAGAGATTATCAGGACTTTGTTGAGCGCTTTGTTGCCAAAATGTCGGGCGAGCTTGTTGACATCGCTCACAAAAACGGCAAAGAGGCTATGATGTTCCTCGGCGATAGCTGGATAGGCACCGAGCCGTACGGCGAGCATT
The DNA here is from genome assembly GCA_964508295.1 of uncultured Oscillospiraceae bacterium. Lineage (GTDB taxonomy): Bacteria > Bacillota > Clostridia > Oscillospirales > Ruminococcaceae > SIG578. Next base: position 18,127 of record CAZDSQ010000016.1, read on the forward strand.
TTAAAGATATCGGTCTTGACGCAGTTGTGGGCTCTGTAGGCGGCGGTGTTACCGTTCGTATGCTTTCGGAAATTCCTCACGTTAAATACAGAGAGGGTCGCTTCCTGCCTTATTTCTTCCCAGACACATTCTATGAGGGCAATGACCCCACGATAGAGCTCAACCGAAACTGGATGACCGCACGCCGCGCTATTATGCGCAAGCCCCTTGACAGAATCGGTTACGGTGGATACCTTTCGCTTGCGGCTAAGTTCCCCAAGTTCATAGACAGAGTTACCGAGATATGCGATGAGTTCAGAACCATTTATGACCTTATCGACAACAAAAAGCCTCACACCGCCCTTAAGGTTGCTATTCTCAATGCCTGGGGCAAAAAGAGAAGCTGGATGAGCCACATGGTAGCGCACGAACTGTGGTATCAGCAGATATATTCATATCAGGGCATCCTTGAGGCCATCTCGGGTCTGCCCGTTGACGTTGAGTTCCTCTCGTTTGAGGATATACGCGGCGGCGTTCCCGCTGACGTTGATGTTATCATCAATGCAGGCGACGCAGGCACTTCATTCTCAGGCGGCGAGTATTGGCAGGATGCCGAGGTTGTAACCGCTATCCGCTTCTTTATCTATAACGGCGGCGGATTTATCGGCATCGGTCAGCCCTCTGCCGTAAGCTATAACGGAAAGTATTTCCAGCTTTCCGAGGCTCTCGGCGTTGACGAGGAGATAGGCTTCAGCCTTTCAAGCGATAAGCGCAACATCAAGGCAGTAGACGGACACTTTATTTTAGAGGATAACGAGGGCAAGATCGATTACGGCCACGATAAGAGAAATATCTATGCTCATAACGGCACTCAGGTTCTTGATATTGAGATAAGTGACCGCTTTGTCCGCGATGTCAATGTCGGCGAGGTTAAAATGGCGGTTAATGAATACGGTAAGGGCCGTTGCTTCTATATGACAGGTATTCCTTACTCCTTCAATAACTCCCGCATCCTTTACCGCGCAATGCTCTGGACTGCGCACAAGGAGGCAGAGGCAAAGAGATGCTTCTCGACTAACATCTGCACAGAGTGTAACTACTATCCTAACAGTAATAAATACGCTATCGTAAACAATAGCGATAAGCCTCAGCAGACAGTTTTCTATGATATAAACGGAAAAGAGCAAAAGCTCTCTCTTGAGCCAATGGAAATTCGCTGGATCTAAGCGTAAAAAACTCCCCGAAGAATGTTCTTCGGGGAGTTTTTTAAGCTTATTACAGAACTAATGAGGGAGCCGAGTAAACTCTTGCGGCGAGTTCCTGATTTAACATATAGAGGCTCTTGGGGTCTGAGCCGAAGAGTTCCATCTTGGTAATCATATCGTTGGCGTTGGTCTCCTCCTCGCCCTGCTCCTTAACAAACCAGTCAAGGAACTGCATTGTGCGAAAGTCCTTGACCTCGTAAGCGGCGGCGTAAATATCGTTTATGAGCGAGGTTACATACTGCTCATGCTCAAGGCCCGCCTTAAGAACATCCATATCGCAGGTGAATACCTTGTCGGGTTTTGCGATAGCGTCAAGAGTGACGGTCTGGCTCTCGTTCTGCAGGTACTGATAGAAGAGCATTGCATGGTCGCGCTCCTCCTGCGCCTGAATCATATACCAGTTTGCAAATCCGTCAAGACCCTTTGCATCAAAATAATTTGAAAAGTCAAGATAGAGATATGCAGAGTAAAATTCTTTGTTGATCTGCTGATTTAACAGTTCGTGAACTTTTTTATCCATAATAATTATCCTCCTTTTTGTATTTAATATATTGTACCATAAAACCTAAAACATTTCAATGGGTAAAAAAATCGGAAAGCAATTTGCTTTCCGATTTTTGTTTTTATTCGTAATCAACAACATCTACCCAGGAGAGCAGGAACTCTCGCTCGTGGGCGTTGCCTTTAACAGACTGCGATGCCGCAACAATGGGCATCCACTTTTGCACATACTGCTTTGCAGTATCACTCTTTTTGCAGAAAAGCTTAAGATATTTTTTTGCAGTTTCCTCGTCGTGATTTAAGCAGAACAGAAGATATGTTCTTGCAACGTCGGCAGAGGCATTTCCCTGAGTTGCGTGCGACCAGTCGATGATATAGGGCTTGCCCTCGGGAGTAACAACAATGTTTGAGGGGTTAAAGTCGCCGTGGCATACCTTTTTGTGCTTGGGCATTCCTTCAAGGCGGGTGTGAAGCTCGTAACGAGTGGTAGCGTCAATGTCAGCCTCGCTGATTTTTCGGTTCATCTTGTCCTTAAGCTTGTTTAAGAGGGGGCAGGTCTTACTGTGAACCTCAATCTGAAGGTCAACAAAAAGCTCAAGATACTCGTCGAGCTTGTCGGGATTTTCGCGCATAAGCTCGGCAAGGGTTACACCCTCAATGTACTCTAAAACGATAGCCCATTTTCCGTCAATGGTGGTGACTTCAAGCACCTTTGCAGTGTTAAGGCCGGTGGACTCAATTCTTGCCTGATTTAAGGCTTCGTTTAAAACGTCAGCCTTTGAGTAGTCCTCGTTAAAAAGCTTTATGCATTTGTTGCCGTCGCGGTAAAGGGTTTTGGTAGGTCTCTTTGCAATGATTGTATCGAGTTTCATTTTTGCTCCTCCTTACTTGCTCTTTTTAGCGGTGGGCATAGCCTCTTCGGTAAAGTGCTTGCCGTAGTATGCATTTAAGTACATCTGCTTTATCTCGCTCATTAAGGGGTAACGGGGGTTGGCACCTGTGCACTGGTCGTCAAATGCCTGCTCTACCATATCGTCAAGGCGGTCAAGGAAGTCCTTTTCGTCAATGCCGTAATCCTTGATGGTTTCCTTAATTCCAACCCTTGCTTTAAGGTCGTTAATAGCTTTGATAAGATTTTCAAGCTTATCCTCGCTTGTCTTGCCGCCGAGGCCTAAGTAATCGGCGATCTCAGCATAGCGGGCAAGGGTGTGCGGGTGGTCGTACTGCGAGAAGGTGCCCATCTTGGCGGGAGCCTCTGCGGCGTTAAAGCGGAGAACCTCTTCGATCATAAGAGCATTTGCAACGCCGTGCGGCAGGTGGTGGAATGCACCGAGCTTGTGAGCCATAGAGTGACATACACCGAGGAAGGCGTTGGCAAATGCCATACCGGCCATTGTAGCGGCATTAGCCATCTTTTCTCTTGCCTCCACATCGGTCTGTCCGTTGTCGTAGGCGCGGGGGAGATACTCAAAGATGTTTTTAAGTGCCTGAAGTGCAAGACCGTCGGTATAGTCTGTAGCCAACATTGCGGCGTAAGCCTCAACAGCGTGGGTAACAGCGTCGATGCCCGATGCGGCGGTAAGACCGCGGGGTGCGCTCATGTGGAAATCGGTGTCAACGATTGCCATGTTGGGAAGAAGCTCGTAGTCAGCAAGGGGATATTTAACTCCCGTCTTCTCGTCGGTAATAACGGCAAAGGGCGTAACCTCAGAGCCGGTACCTGCAGAGGTGGGGATAGCAATAAAGTAAGCCTTTTCGCCCATCTTGGGAAAGGTGTAGACCCTCTTGCGAATGTCGATAAAGCGCATAGCCATATCCATAAAGTCAGCTTCAGGATGTTCGTAAAGCACCCACATAATTTTAGCTGCGTCCATAGCCGAGCCGCCGCCAAGTGCGATAATGGTGTCGGGCTTGAAGGCCGCCATCTGTGCGGCACCCTCGGTTGCGTTTGCGAGTGTCGGGTCGGGCTGAACGTTAAAGAAAGTGGTGTGAGCGATGCCCATTTCGTCTAATTTATCGGTGATAGGCTTGGTGTAACCGTTTTCGTAAAGGAATGTGTCGGTTACGATAAAGGCGCGCTTTTTGCCCATAACGGTCTTAAGCTCGTCAAGGGCAACAGGCAGACAGCCTTTTTTGATATAAACCTTTTGGGGTGTTCTGAACCAGAGCATATTTTCTCTCCTCTCGGCAATGGTTTTGATGTTGATAAGGTGTTTAACTCCAACGTTTTCGGAAACCGAGTTTCCTCCCCAGGAGCCGCAACCAAGGGTAAGCGAGGGGGCGAGCTTGAAGTTGTAGAGGTCGCCGATTCCGCCGTGCGAGGAGGGGGTGTTAACAAGTATACGGCAGGTCTTCATGCGAGCGGCAAACTCGTCAAGCTTTGCTCGCTCGGTAACCTCGTTTATGTAGAGGGACGAGGTGTGTCCGTAACCGCCGTCGGCAACTAACTGCTCCGCCTTGTCAAGAGCCTCGCCGAAGGTCTTTGCCTTGTACATTGCGAGAACGGGGGAAAGCTTTTCGTGAGCAAATTCCTCAGAAAGCTTAACGCTCTCGACCTCGCCGATAAGAATTTTTGTGCCGCTGGGTACTGTAACGCCAGAAAGCTCTGCAATCTTTGCGGCTTTCTGTCCAACGATCTTTGCGTTGAGCGCGCCGTTAATGATAATGGTCTTTCTAACCTTCTCGGTCTCGTCAGCGTTTAAGAAGTAGCAGCCACGTGTCGCAAACTCCTTCTTAACTGCGTTGTAAACCTTGTCAAGAACGATGACCGACTGCTCGGATGCGCAGATCATACCGTTGTCAAATATCTTGGAGTGAATAATAGAGTTAACTGCAAGAAGAATGTCGGCAGTCTCGTCAATAATAGCGGGGGTGTTTCCTGCGCCAACACCCAAAGCGGGCTTTCCGCTCGAATATGCTGCCTTAACCATTCCCGGTCCGCCGGTGGCAAGGATTATGTCAGACTCTTTCATAACAAGGTTTGTCATATCAAGCGAGGGAACGTCGATCCAGGAGATGATTCCCTCGGGAGCGCCCGCCTCAACTGCGGCCTCAAGGACAAGCTTTGCGGCGGCAATGGTGCTGCCCTTTGCTCTGGGGTGGGGGCTTATGATAATTCCGTTGCGGGTCTTAAGAGCGATAAGTGTCTTGAAGATAGCGGTAGAGGTGGGGTTGGTCGTAGGAATAACCGCACCGATAACGCCGATTGGCTCAGCAATCTTTTTAATGCCGAATGCCTTGTCCTCCTCGATAACTCCGCAGGTCTTTGTGTCCTTGTATGCGTTGTAGATGTACTCTGCTGCGTAGTGGTTTTTGATGACCTTGTCTTCAACAACGCCCATGCCCGTTTCCTCAACTGCCATTTTAGCAAGTGGGATTCTCGCCTTGTCAGCGGCAGATGCGGCGGCTAAAAAGATTTTGTCAACCTGCTCCTGTGTGTAGGTTGCAAAAACCTTCTGAGCGGCGCGAACTCTCGCAATGGCTTCTTCCAGCTTTTCAACGCTGTCTACAATTTCGTAATTTGTGTTTTTCATATTTTTACCTCCTGATTGGGTATTAACTTTTCCAACAATGTTAATATTTTAACATTCAAATCAGGATTTGAAAAATACTTTATAAGTATACCGTTATATATTTTTTGATATAACAAAAAAGACCCCCTCTGACGAGGGGGCTGGCATTTGCGTAGCAAATGACTGGGGGAGAGAAAAATAATTATTTTTTAACAACATTTTTAAATAGAACAGTACCATAACTATCCTGCATAAAGCCTGAAACCGATTTAGAGGTAACGAAATAACTGCTCTCGTAAAACAGAGGATTTACAAGTCCGCTGTCGTAGAGTGCCGTTTCCGCCTTTCCGAAACTTTCTGCGGACTCCTTGGAAAGCGAAAGCGACTGAACCGAAGTAAAGTTGTTTACAAATTCCTCGTTTGTAATTGGTATAATACAGCTTTGAGAGCCTTCTATGAAATATTCAAGGCTTACTGAGGGGGTGTCAGCGGTAACGTAAAGGGGAAGGAGCGCCGCTGAAAAATTGCCGCTTTTAACTCTGCTTAAAAGTGACGCTTCTGAAAGGTATTCGGCTGAGAAATAGAGCGAGAGCTCTCGCTGGTATATCTGATTGAGCGCCGAAAAGCTTTCCTTGTAAAGAGATGAGTCGACTATCAAAACGGGGGTGTTGTAGATTTTGGTCTTCTCAAGCTCACTAAGCGCAAGAGCATAGGCGCTTTTTGCTGCCTCGGCATTAAAGGCGGGCGCTGAGATACTGCTTGTAAGGCTACTGTATTTTTCTCCTCCGAGCATCGCAGTGTCAGAAACTATGCGGCTTGCGGGGTGAAGATGGGAAAGACTGTCGCTGTTAAATATGCTTCTGTCGGTGCAGGAGAGCAGAGCTGAGCGCAAATTCTGATTTTGCCAAAGCTCGTCATTCTCGTTTAAAACAAGCGTCCATACAACCGAGGTGCGCTCGCTTACATTAAAGCTGCTCGCATCAAGGGTATCCATTTTCTGTGAGGAAAGCTCGGCGGCATCAATGTCGCCGCTTAAAAGCAGCTTTACAGCCTCGCGGGTGTCCTTGGGCAAAAATAGGGTAACTCCCGCCGCTGAAACCTTTTCGGGACTGTTCGGGTTTTTAAGTAATTTTACTGAGGACTCGCCCCAGGCGCTCAAACAAAAGCTTCCGTTAAATATAATAAGGTCGTCTGAAAGTCCGTATCTTCCTGAGGTGGATTTGAAAAACTCTTCGTTGCAAGGAAAAAGCTCGTGGCTTGTAAAGGCTTCAAGCAGGGAGGAGGTGGGCTCTGAAAGATTTATTTCGAGTGTGTAATCATCAGGGCAGGAAACTCCGAGTTTTGAAACATCAACTTCGCCAGAGAGTACTTTGTCCGCGTTCTTTATATTTTTGAGAACATTCATAACGCTGGCAGTCTTGTTGTCGGTAAAAAGGCGCTCAATGGCAAATTTAAAATCGTGCGCCGTAAGAGGTGCGTAGGTTTCGATCTTTCTGCCCGAGTAAATGCTCCACACCTTGTCTTTGTAGAGATTAAAAACATACCTCTTTCCGTCGGACGATGCGCCGTAGCTTTCAACGAACGAAGAAAACATTTCGCCGTTTTGGTCTTTTTCAAAAAGGGGCGCAAAGCAGTTTTTTATGATAAGCAGCTCGCTTTCAAGCGTAGCGGTCTGAGGGTCTAAGTTTTTGGGAGAGGAGTCAAGCAGCCAGTAAATGCTCTCGCCGCTGCCGGAGTCTCGGCAGGATGAAAAAGAGCATAATAAAATAAGTGCCGATAGCAAAACAGCAAAAACACGCTTTAAAATGCTATGTTTTTTCACAAAAAACTCCCCCTTTTCCTTCATTTTACAAAAAAAGTATAGCAAAAATCGCTTACAATGTAAAGAAAAAGATTTTATACACATATTTTGTGCAGGAAACGGCAAACTAAAGAAAACACTTTCAATGAAAAGGCTGGAAAACTAAAATGAAATTTCCCGATAAAAAAACTTACGAGCAAATGAGCAGCAGCTACGCTCCGAAATCCCCGATTTTAAAGGATTGCAGTTGGGCGTTTGTAATAGGCGGCCTTATCTGCGCCTTGGGTCAGTGCTTTATCGAGCTGTACACCTACCTCGACATTTCGCAGGATATCGCCATGCCGCTTGCCTCGGTAACCCTCGTCTTTTTAAGCGCACTTTTGACAGGTCTTGGTCTTTACGATAAAATAGCAACTCACGCGGGAGCGGGAACGCTGGTGCCCATAACTGGCTTTGCAAATTCGATAGCCTCGCCCGCCGTCGAGTTTAAAACCGAGGGATTTGTTCTCGGTCTCGGCGCAAAAATGTTCATCATCGCAGGCCCCGTAATCGTCTACGGCGTCGCCGCCAGTGTCATCTACGGCATAATTTATTGGATAACCACATTGTTTTAATTGTAGGGAATGCATTTATGCATTCCGAAACGGAACGGATTAATCCGTTCCCTACACAAGAAAAGGCTTGCCGTAAGGCAAGTCTTTTTAAATCTTGTATATTCTGTTTGCGGCGGCGTATTGTGTGGGAGTTTGCCCCTCTCGCCCCTTGAATGTTCGGCAAAAATGATAGACGCTTGAAAAGCCGCATTCTTCCGCAATCTCGCAAACCGAAAGCGGCGTGTCAACAAGCAGCTCCTTTGCCTTGCGGAGCCTCAAATCCAAGATGTATTGTCTTGGGGTGGTGCCACAGTGGGATAAAAACAGCTTTCGCAAATAAACCTCGCTGATGCCGAGGTGATTTGCGATTTCCGTGTTAGAAAGCTCGGGGCTTTCTAAATGCTCGTCTACATACTTGATAGCAGAAGCGAGGGCGCCGTGCTTTTTAACGTTTTCCGAAAAAACCTCGTCAAAAAGCGCATACAAGTGGCTGAAGGTTTTCAGGTGGTCGCCGTCGTTGTATCCGCTTTTTGCGGCTTCAAAGAGCTTTAGGCAAGCCTGCGGGTTTTTCAGCGGGATAACCTTTAGCTCGTCGCACAAAAAGTCACGGCAGTAAAAGTTTATGAGCGGGAAGAGGCCGTCCTTGTCGCCCGTGATGTCGTAGGTTGCGCCCTGCGGGTGAAAAAGGGCGACGTCGGGCTTTGACACAAAGGTCTTGCCGTTCATTTTGTAGGTAATCTGCCCGCTGTAGCATAGCGAAATGCCGTAGCTTTCCCTCTCGACCATTTTTAGCTTGCGCCCCGTTTCCGAGTGCACAACGATAGGCGCCTCTATTTCGGTTACTATGATGTTTTTAAATTCGTCCATACTATCACCAAAGATAATTATATCAAATTTTACAAATAATTCAACGGATTTTGCGAAAATAGTATCAGAAACGTTAAAACTATATCGTTTTTGCTATTGTAATGGTCGGATAAGATACTATAATAGAAGAAAAGAACTTGTGCTGCTGACAGGAGATGGCAAAATGATTAAAACCTTTTTGAATAGGGAAAAGCCTTTGCTTACAGTAATGCTTCAGTGCTCGGCGCCCGAAACGGCGATAGCCAGAATAAGAAACGCAAACTGCCTTGGCGCAGACGCTTACGGACTGCAGATCGAGTGCCTAAAGGGCGAATATCACAACGCCGATACATATAAAAGAATTTTTGCCGAGATGCAGGATAAGCCCTGCTACGCTACCTATTACAGATGCAGAAGCAACGAAGGCAAGACCGACGACCAAATAGCCGAGGAGCTTATTTTGGTAGCCGAGAGCGGCGCCACCCTTGTTGACGTTATGGGGGATATGTTCGCAAAACACCCCGAGGAGCTTACCGACGATAAAGATGCAATCAAAAAGCAAATGAAGCTCATCGAAAAGCTGCATAGCCTTGGGGCCGAGGTCATAATGTCGTCGCATGTTTGGAAATTTATGACTGCTGAAAAGGTGCTTGAGATGGCGCTTGAGCAAAAACGCCGCGGCGCAGATATAATAAAAATCGTAGCAGGGGCCGATACAATGGAGCAGCAGATCGAAAACCTGCGAATTACCGACCTTTTAAGGCGGGAGCTCGGCGCACCGTTTCTGTTCCTGTCGGGCGGCCAGTGCTCTATGCACAGAAGACTTGGAATAAAGCTCGGTTGTTGTATGGCGCTTTGCGTTTACGAGCATGACGCGCTCTCGACTCCCGTTCAGCCGCTCCTCAGAACAATGAAAACAATACGCGATGAGATTGATTTTTGAGGTGAAGGATATGTTTAAGGATAAAACAGTTTTAATAACCGGTGCGGCGGTGGGTATAGGCAAGGCCTGCGCCCTGCAGTTTGCAAAGGGCGGAGCCAACGTTATATTGGTTGATTATAATGATGAGGCGTTAGCTAAAACCGAGGCTGAGGTAAAAAGCATCACGGGGAACGTTTTGAGCCTTGTCTGCGACGTTTCGGATAACGATTCCGTTTTAAAGGTTGTTGAAAGCTCAATTAGCCGATTTGGCAAAATTGATATTCTTGTAAACAATGCGGCTCTTTGGCGCCATTATACCGCCTTTGTCGACACCGATATCGACACTTGGAAAAAGTTT
>CAZDSQ010000017.1:0-16548 GCA_964508295.1 uncultured Oscillospiraceae bacterium
GAAAACGTATCGCAGGTAGCGGGAACTCTCAAGGTTATGAGCCCGACGAGCTACCAACTGCTCTACTCCGCGATATTTAGTTTTTATATAAAGGCTATTTGCCTTAATATCCCATTTACGCTCGTCGGTCTACGCCCGACGGCTTCCGTTTGCGGTACCCGAAATCAAAAGATTTCGACCGCGGCACCCGCTTGTGCCTCGCTTTATCTCGCGCCGCGAGCGCTCGGCAACGCGCCCAACTGCTCTACTCCGCGATATTTGCCCTTCAGCATAGTTTATTATACTACCAAAAAGTTAGTTTGTCAATACATTAGATTATTTTTTTGTTTGGGTTTGCATTTTATATTTATGATGGCATAACAATATAAAACTATTATATACAAATAAAATTAAAATATGCACACGTTAAGAAAAATGCTCGCCGAGAGGCGAGCATTTTTTGATTTTGGTTATTGCACGGCGAGCCATTATAATTCTTTTCGGCTTAGGAGCTTTTCGATCTGGGCTTTTACCAAAAGAAATGCCTGCTCGTTTTTGCCGCCGTTTAAAATGATGTCCGCGAACACCTTGGTGGGATTTACGTAGGTGTTGTGCATCGGCTTGACGGTGGTCAAATACTGATGGATAACGCTGTCAAGCTCGCGGCCGCGCTCTAACATATCGCGGCGGGCGCGGCGCAAAATTCGCTCATCGGCATCGGTTTCGACATATATTTTAAGGTCCATACACGCTCTTAAGGCAGGGTCGTGAAAAATGAGGATCCCGTCAATTAAAATTATCGGGCGGGGCAGAATTTCGGTAACTGAGCCGCTTCGTGTATGGCGGGTAAAATCGTAAACGGGACAAAGCACCGCCTTACCGCCTTTAAGCTCACTGAGGTGGCGCACCATCAGGTCAAACTCCAGCGCCTCGGGGGCATCGTAGTTAAGATGCGCCCTTTGCTCTAAAGGCAAGTCGTCGTGCGGGAGGTAGTAGTTGTCGCAGCTGATGAGCGAAACGTGGTCGGGGAAGGCATCTTTGAGCCTTTCGGCAAAGGTGGATTTGCCCGAGCCGCTGCCGCCTGCAATACCGATAATGTATGGTTTCATATCCTAAGCTCCTGTAAATTTATTTCCATTAAAAGACGCGTATTGTATACGAGATAAGTATATCATTAAAAGCGCGGTTTTACAACAATTTTTTAAAGGGCGGACGGACGGTATCGGCGTATGCATATTTTATCTTATGTTATGGGGATAATAAATACAGATTTTGCCTTATAAACCCTCGTAAAAAGGCGTCGGAGCGGGGCACCGCTAAGTCTGTCGAAAAGGCGGTTTTCCTTGACATTAGTAGGCGATAGTGATATTATATATTAAAGTGTGTCATTGCGCCATTTTATATTTTTTTGAAAATTTGGAGGAAAAGTATGAAAGGAATAATATTGGCAGGAGGCTCGGGTACCAGACTCTATCCTCTTACAAAAGTAACATCCAAACAACTGCTCCCTATTTATGACAAGCCTATGATCTATTATCCTATGTCTGTTCTTATGAAGGCGGGCATCAGAGATATTTTAATTATATCAACCCCTCAGGACACCCCGCGCTTTAAAGAGCTTCTTGGCGACGGGCATCAGTTCGGCGTAAAGCTGGAATATGCCGTTCAGCCTTCGCCCGATGGTCTTGCTCAGGCATTTATTATTGGTGCTGACTTTATCGGTGATGACTGCGTTGCAATGGTGCTCGGCGACAACATCTTTGCAGGTCACGGGCTGAAAAAACGTCTTAAGGCCGCTGTCGCAAATGCAGAGTCGGGAAAAGGAGCAACTGTTTTCGGCTATTATGTTGATGACCCCGAGCGCTTCGGCATCGTTGAATTTGATAAAGACGGGCGAGCCGTTTCCATTGAGGAAAAGCCCGCAAAGCCTAAGAGCAACTACTGTGTAACAGGACTTTATTTCTATGACAACCGCGTTGTAGAATACGCCAAGAACTTAAAGCCTTCGTCCCGCGGCGAGCTTGAGATCACAGACCTAAACCGCATCTACCTTGAGAATGACAGCTTAAATGTTGAGCTTCTCGGTCAGGGCTTTACCTGGCTTGACACAGGCACACACGAGTCGCTGGTTGAGGCTACCAACTTTGTCAAAACCATTGAGACCCATCAGCACAGAAAGATCGCCTGCCTTGAGGAGATAGCTTACCTTAACGGTTGGATCAGCCGAGAGGACGTTTTGGAGGTCTACGAGGTGCTTAAAAAGAATCAGTACGGCCAGTATCTTAAGGATGTTCTGGACGGCAAATATCTTGATGTTCTTCATTAAAAGACGGAGGGTGCACAAATGAAAAAGACAATTATCGTAACCGGCGGAGCGGGTTTTATCGGAAGTAACTTTGTTTTCCATATGCTCAAAAAATATCCCGACTATCGCATTATATGTCTGGACAAGCTTACCTATGCGGGAAATCTTTCAACCCTAAAGCCTGTTATGGACAACCCCAACTTCCGCTTTGTAAAGGCTGACATCTGCGATAGAGAGGCGGTTGAAAAGCTCTTTGAGGAGGAAAAGCCTGACATCGTTGTAAACTTTGCGGCTGAGAGCCACGTTGACCGCTCGATTGAGGATCCCGGCATCTTCCTTAAGACTAACATTCTCGGAACTCAGACCCTTATGGACGCCTGCCGCAAGTACGGCATCGAGCGTTACCATCAGGTTTCGACAGATGAGGTCTACGGCGACCTGCCCCTTGACAGACCCGACCTCTTTTTTACCGAGGAGACCCCTATTCACACAAGCTCTCCCTACAGCAGTTCTAAAGCGGGCGCTGACCTGCTTGTTCTGGCTTATTACAGAACCTTTGGCCTGCCCGTAACCGTTAGCCGCTGCTCTAACAACTACGGCCCCTACCACTTCCCCGAAAAGCTTATTCCTCTTATGATTGCCAATGCGCTTAACGATAAGCCCCTCCCCGTTTACGGCAAGGGCGAAAACGTTCGTGATTGGCTCTACGTTGAGGATCACTGTAAGGCTATCGACTTAATTATCCACAAGGGCAGAGTAGGCGAGGTTTATAACATCGGCGGCCATAACGAAATGGCTAACATTGATATTGTCAAAATCATCTGCAAGGCTCTCGATAAGCCCGAAAGTCTTATCACCTACGTTACCGACCGTAAGGGACACGATATGCGTTACGCTATCGACCCCACAAAGATCCACAGCGAGCTCGGCTGGCTGCCTGAAACTATGTTCCGTGACGGAATTAAAAAGACAATTCAGTGGTATCTCGATAACAAGGACTGGTGGGAGGAGATCATCAGCGGCGAGTATCAGAACTACTACGATAAGATGTATTCAAACAGATAAAACGGAGGGAAATCAAATGAAGGTGCTTGTAACGGGCGTTTGCGGTCAGCTTGGGCACGACGTTGTCGCTGAGCTTGTAAGCCGCGGACACAGTGCGGTCGGTTCAGACCTTGCCGCGAAGTACGATGGCGCGCTGACAACGCCTTACATTTCCCTTGATATAACCGATAAAGAGGCGGTAAATCGCGTTGTCGCTGAGGTAAAGCCTGACGCTGTTATTCACTGCGCCGCCTGGACTGCCGTTGACGCGGCCGAGGATGAGGAAAACAGAGCAAAGGTTTTCGCCGTCAACGAGGCGGCCACGCTCTATATCGCAGAAGCCGCAAAAGCTATCGATGCCAAAATGATGTATATCAGCACCGACTATGTTTTTGACGGTAAGGGTGAAACTCCTTGGAAACCCGACGATAAAAATTACGCCCCTCTTAACGTTTACGGAAAATCCAAGCTCGGCGGCGAAATGGCCGTCAGCGACACCCTTGAAAAGTTCTTTGTTGTTCGCATCGCTTGGGTCTTCGGCAAAAACGGCAATAATTTTATAAAAACTATGCTGAATATCGGTAAAAAATATCCCGAGCTGCGAGTGGTAGCCGACCAGATCGGCACCCCGACCTACACCTTCGATTTAGCGCGGCTTCTTGTCGATATGACAGAAACCGACAAATACGGCTACTATCACGCCACAAACGAGGGCGGCTATATCAGCTGGTATGACTTTGCCTGTGAAATTTTTAAACAGGCGGGGTATGACACTAAAGTTCGCGCGGTTACAACCGAGGAGTACGGACTTTCAAAAGCGGCCCGACCCTTTAACAGCCGCCTTGATAAATCCAAACTAAAAGAAATGGGCTTTGAGCCTCTGCCGACTTGGCAGAACGCACTGAGCCGATATTTAAAAGAAATAATTACCGATTAATAGAGTGTAGGGGAGGGGAGACCCATTCCCCTCCTCCCGCAAGCATAAATGCGACACTATTAAGAATCTCCATTTATATGCAAAAGATATATAGAGGTAACAAATATGGGACAAATTAAGGTTACAAAATGCGATATTGAAGGGCTTTATATCATAGAGCCCGCAGTTCACGGCGACAGCCGCGGATATTTTATGGAGACCTACAGCCAGCGAGATATGCAGGAAGCAGGTCTTGATATGGTCTTTGTGCAAGATAATCAGAGTATGAGCACAAAGGGCGTTTTAAGAGGTCTGCATTTTCAAAAAGAGTTTCCGCAGGGAAAATTAGTGCGCGTTATAAAGGGCAGGGTCTTCGATGTTGCGGTAGACTTAAGACGCGGTAGCGCTACTTACGGAAAGTGGTTCGGCGTCGAGCTTTCTGAGGAGAACAAAAAGCAGTTTTATATCTCTGAGGGCTTTGCCCACGGCTTTTTGGTGCTCTCGGATATGGCCGAGTTCTGCTATAAGGTAACCGATTTTTATCACCCCGGTGACGAAGGCGGCCTTGCTTGGAACGACCCCGAGATAAATATAAAATGGCCCGAGGTTGTAGGCAAGTATAGCGGCTCTGCATCTGCAGAGGGTTACACCTTAGAGGACGGCACGCCGCTTAACTTAAGCGACAAGGACCAGAAATGGTCGGGCATTCACGATACCTTTAGTTTTTAAGAGGACTTGGAGAGAAGATATGCAACACGTATTTATTGTAGGGTCAAAATCCCTTGGAGCATACGGCGGTTACGAAACCTTTGTGGACAAGCTCACGCAGTACCATCAGAATAACGAGAATATCAGGTATCATATAGCCTGCAAGGCTAACGGCGACGGCTGTATGGATGAAAGCACCCTCTCGGGCGTAGAAAAGATAAACGACAGCGAGTTTGTTTATCATAACGCCCATTGCTTTAAGATAAAGGTCCCTGAAGCGCTGGGCCCCGCAGTTGCAATCTATTATGATGTTGCGGCGCTAAATTACTGCTGCAAGTATATTAAAGAAAACAAAATTGAGAATGCCATTGTTTATATCTTGGCCTGCCGCATCGGACCTTTTGCCGCGCACTTCAGGCGCAAAATTCACGCTCTTGGCGGCAGAGTTTTCTTAAATCCCGACGGACACGAGTGGATGCGCGCAAAGTGGAACGCTCCTATCCGCAAGTACTGGAAAATATCCGAGCAGATGATGGTAAAGAATAGCGACCTTGTTATCTGCGATTCTGTTAATATTGAAAAATACATTCACGAGTGCTATGACAATAAGGGAATAAAGGGTGCAAGCCCCGAAACCACCTTTATTGCCTACGGTGCTGACCTTGAAAGAAGCACCCTTTCAGACGACTCTCCCGAGCTTACCGCTTGGTATAATGAGAAGGGTCTTTCCAAAAACAATTACTACCTCGTAGTTGGCAGGTTTGTTCCCGAAAACAACTACGAAACTATGATAAGAGAGTTTATGAAGAGCAAAACCGATAAGGATTTTGCCATCATAACCAATGTAAACGATAAGTTTTTAGAGGAGCTTGAAGGCCGCCTTGGCTTCAAAAAGGATAAGCGCATCAAGTTTGTCGGAACTGTTTATAACCAGCAGCTTCTTAAGAAAATTCGCGAAAATGCCTACGCATATTTTCACGGACACGAGGTCGGCGGCACCAACCCCAGCCTTATTGAAGCGCTCGGCTCAACAGACCTTAACCTGCTTTTAGGTGTCGGCTTTAACCGTGAGGTCGCACAGGATTGCGCACTCTACTTTAGTAAAGAGAGCGGAAACCTTGCCGACCTTATAGACTCGGCAGATAAAATGACCGAGGATGAGATTGCCAAAATGGGCGAAAAGGCTAAGGCAAGGGTCAAAGAGGCGTATAGCTGGCAGTATATATGCGATAAATATGAGAAGGCTTTTTTGGGCTGAATCGATTTTATTGAGAGTGATATAAATGAAGATATTAGTCGTTCATAATTTTCACAGAAGCGGCTCGGCAAGCGGAGATGATCAGGTTTTCAAGAGCGAAACCGCCTTGCTTGAAAGTCGCGGATACGATATTGTAAAATACACCGTGCAAAACGACGAGTTTGATAACAGGGGCGCGCTGGGAAAGCTTGTTTCTGCCTTCAGTATGCTTTGGTCCTTTAAAAATTATAGAGAGATAAAGCAGCTCATAAAGGCAGAAAAACCTGATTTAATGCACATTCACACCTTTTTCCCGCTGCTTTCGCCCTCGGTTTTGTACGCCGCCAAAAAGAGCGGACTAAAGGTTGTAGCAACCCTGCACGACACCCGCTTTGTCTGCCCCTGCGCAACCTCGCTTCGAGGCACCACCCTCTGCAATAGATGCGGGGACGGAAACTATCTGCGTATGGTAAAATACGGCTGCTTTAAAAACTCAAGGCTGCAGAGCCTTTTTGTCGCATTCATTTTTTCGGTTCACAGACTGCTTAAGACCTTCTATAAGCAGATCGACAAATATATCTGCCTTAACGAAAATCAGATAAAGCTGCTTTTAGATATAGGCTTTGACAGCAAAAAAATCGTCAAGAAATACAACTTCGTTCCCGATGCCGAGGCTGATTTAAAAGAAGAAAAACAAGAAAATCTGCCCGAGCGCTATGTAACCTTCTATGGAAGAATAGGCGAGGAAAAGGGAATCAGAATTTTAACAGAGATGTGGGATAAAATCTCGGATATTCCGCTTGTTGTTATGGGCGGCGGACCGCTCGAGGAGGAGTTTGCTGCATGGGCAAAGGGCAAGGAAAATGTCCACTTCCTCGGCTACACGGCGCACGATAAATGCCTTTCGATAGTCAAGGGCAGTGAGTTTGTCGTTTTTCCGTCGATATGGTATGAGGGCTGCTCAATGGTAGAAATTGAGGCGCAGAGCCTTGGCAAGCCCCTTATCGCAACCGACTTGGGCTTCTCTCAGGAGGCTATCGAGAACGGCTACAACGGCTACAAGGTTGCGCTTAATGATGTTGACGCCTTTGTCGAGAGCGTAAGAGCGCTTTGGAACGATAGCGAAAAATGTAAGCAGATGGGCAAGAACGCCCGAAAAGATTACGAACAAAAGTATCAGATGGAAGATAACTACAAGCAGCTTGTAGAAATTTATACCGAGGTATGAAATGAGTAAAATAACTGTAATAACGCCGTTTTATAAGGGAAATCAGTATTTAAAAAGACTTACCGAGATGGTAAAGATAAATGCTGAGAACTTAAAAAAAGAGTTCCCCGACAGTGAGGTTGAGTTTGTTATAGTCAATGACTGTCCCGAGGTGGCGGTAGATGAGTCGCAGGCAGTAGAGGGAGCCGGCTATAAGATTGTAAATCACGAGCAAAACGGCGGAATTCACGCCGCAAGAATAACCGGCCTTGATAATTCTGACGGAGAGTATATCCTCTTTCTCGATCAGGACGATGAGATAACCGATGACTGTATGGCACAGCAGCTTAAAAAGATCGGCGATGCAGATGTTATAGTTTCCAACGCCTACCTTGAGCTTGCAGATAAGAGCAAAGTTCGGCTCTATCCCTCAAAATACAGACTTAACAAGGTAAAAAGACTTGAGATCTACACAAAGACCCACAACCAGATAGTTTCCCCCGGCCATTGCCTTATAAAAAGAAAGGCAATTCCTGCCGAATGGAAAACCTACGTTATGCAGAAAAACGGCGCCGACGATTTGTTTTTGTGGGTGCTTATGCTTTCAAAAAAATGCAAATTCGTTTTAAACGAGCAGGTAGTTTACACACACAAGTACACCGGCTCAAACCTTTCCAGCGAGGGAGTAAAAATGTCAAAATCAACGCTGGAAATTATAGATTTCTTAAATAAAACGCCCTATGTAACTAAAAAGTGCATTAAAGACCTTGAAAGGTCAAGGATAATGCAGATAAAGCTGGCGGGGCAGGGGCTTTTAAAAAAGCTTGCTACCGCCCTGTGCTATCCCGATATTATTGTTCCTGCTGTTTGGTGGAAGGCGCAAAACTATTTTCGAAAATAATTTACTGGGAGAAGGACCATGGAGTACGATATTAACAAGCTTCACGAAACTCTGGCTGAAATAACCGATTATGTTTTCTCGGTCTGCGAGGAAAACAATTTAACCTGCCTTATGATCTACGGCACCGTTCTCGGCGCTTACAGACACAAGGGCTTTATCCCTTGGGATGATGATATGGACCTTGCACTGCCCAGAGAGGATTACGAAAAGTTTATTGAAATAATGAAGCAGAAAAATGACGGCTACTCTATTCAGAATGAGGACAACGAGCCAAATTATTTCCTGCCCTTCGCAAAGGTGAGAAAGAACGGCACCCTGTTTGTCGAAAAGATCACCGAGGGTCTGTATCAGGATAACGGCGTGTTTGTTGACATCTTTCCGCTTGATGCAATTTGCGAAACAACGTCGCTTAAAAGAAAGATTAAAACCAAGTATTTGAGCTATTTAAAGCATATACTAAAGTACAATTCCTGCAAAAAGCTTTATGCAGAAAAGATGGGCACGGCTCGTAGGATAGCAGAGGAAATAATGAGTATTCCCGCAAAGATTTTCTCAAACAAGGCAATTCTTAAACATATGACAAGGATCAAGGTTGCTGACGGCAAGCGCGGCGAGGCAAAATATCTTGTGGAGTATGACTGCCGCGACAGCAAAAACACCTTCCCCTACGATATATATTTCCCGATTAGAAAAATGGAGTTTGAGGGCAGAAGCTACAGCGTTCCCGGCAAAACCGAGGAGTACCTCACCCAGCTTTACGGCAAGGGTTATATGCAGCTTCCCCCCGAGGAAAATCGGAGAACCCACCAGCCGTTAGAAATTTGTCTGTAAACAATTTCTTGATAAGGAAGATTATATGAATACAAATATTTCAGCTTTGGATAAGCTTAATATTTACTTCAGAACAGCGGTAAAGCTTTTGAGGGGCTGTGTAAAAAGGCTTTTCTTAAAGGAAACGCACGGGCTTTTTCTCTGTGGAAAAAAGGTCGATATCTCTCACGGCAAGCATATACGCTGCGGAAAAAATGTAAAGTTTGAGGACTACAGCGAAATTCACGGACTCTGTGCAGATGGACTTACCTTCGGCGATAATGTTACCATAGGCAGAGGCGTTATGATAAGGCCCTCGTCGTATTACGGTAAGGATCTTGGCAGTGGTCTTGTTATGGGCAGCAACTCATCAATAGGACCTCACGGATATGTGGGCTGCTCCGGCAAGATTACAATCGGAAACAATGTTATGTTTGGGCCAAAGTGCAGCCTTTTTGCTGAAAATCACGTCTTTTCTGACACCGAGACCGATATAAAAAGTCAGGGTGTTGAGCAAAAGGGAATAGTTATTGAAGACGACTGCTGGATTGCCAGCAACGTTATAATTCTTGACGGCGTAACTATCGGAAAAGGCTCTGTAATAGGAGCGGGAACGCTTGTTTCAAAGGATATTCCTGCGGGAAGCGTTGTTATTGATAAGAGAAACAAGGTTGTAAAGGAAAGATAAAAAGGAGGGAAAATAATGCTCAGTAAGTTTATGTCTAAAATCAAATACGAGTGGCTTATTGCGCTTATGATTTTCTTCTCCTCTATTTTGGTGGTGCAGTTTGACGGTAGGCCGCTTTATATGTTCTTGGAGCTTGTGTTCTGCCTTGTTATGTTTATTCTTCTTAAAAAGGCGTATGTGTTGCCGTTTAAGGAGCTGAACATCTATTTTGTGGCGCTTGCGGCATCTGCGCTGACGGCGGTCTTTTCGGATATGAGATTTTCCTATCAAAAGGCCGCAGTTGTTATGGCGATTTATATGATTCCGCTTTATTTCGCCGCCGCCTACTGTATTCATCTTATAAAAACCAAAAAAAACATTCTTGGCCTTATCATAAAGGCGATAAAGGCAATGGTGCTGGCGCACTGTATATGGATGCCGATACAGCTTATTTTGTATAGAGCCTTTGAGTTTGACATAAACAAGTTTATCTTTGTTGATGTTTTCGGCTTTTTAGGCAATGCGTCCTTTATCCGCGACTGGAGCTATTACCCCTCGGGTCTTACCTGGCACTCTGCAGTTTTAGCTCCTATGTTTGTTTTGGGGTTGGTGCTGTTTAAGAGCCTGCCCGTGCGAGTCCTTATTCTGTTTGACACCTTTATCTGCGGCAACTCAACGGCGCTTATCGGAGTCGGCTTTTGCATCGCACTCCTTCTCTTAAATAAGCTTATCCGCCGTGAGCCGCTTATCATCTGGACAAAGAAAACCAAAAAACAGGTTATCGTGCTTGTCATTCTGGCGACTATTGCTCTTGTTTTCTTTGGAATGTTCAATTCTATTTTAGATAAGTTTATATACCTCTTTATGCGCATCTTCGGTCCTAATAAGGATGCCAGCACAGAGGCGCACCTTGCCTACTACACCGACTACTTTAAGGTTGTAGAGGACAGCAACATTTTTCAGGTAATATTCGGTTACGGTGCAGGCTGCTCAGGCTACCCCTACACCATGCTGTACGGCCGATATACAAGCCACGGAAACTGGAGCGTCGAGTCGGATGTTATGAGCATCCTTGTCGGCCGCGGAATAGTCGGCTTTGTAAGCTATTACATCTTTTTGTTCAAAATTGCCTTCAAGGGCGCGAAAAAGGATTTCCGCTATTTAGCCGTTATGCTCCCCATAATCCTGCAGGGCTTTGGCTATAACATTCAGTGGGATTATGTTATATTGATCGAGATAATTATGCTCGGCTGCATAAGCGCCGATATAAACTTCTTCGGCGAGGTGGGAACAGAGAGTACCAAGCTTCACCCGCCCAAGTGGTCAGAAAAATATATTGAAAAGGCAAAGACCTTTTTAAAGAAAGCGGAAAACGCGATAGTTTCACATAAGCTTGTAAAAAACTGCTGTAAAAAGGGTGAAATTCTGTGGGAAAAGGTGCTGGATCGGTTTCAGTAATTGTACTTACCTATAACGCTGATTGGGATAAGCTTAGGCTTACTTTAAACTCTGTGCTAAAGCAGGAGGGCGTCGAATTTGAGATCATAATCGCAGATGATGGTTCCAAAACTCGTCACAACGATAAAATTTGTGCTCTGTTTGAGGAGTACGGCTTTAAAAATTATAAGTTTTCTGATAATGCGGAAAATGTCGGAACTTGCAAAAACCTTTTTGCTGCTCTGGAGCTTGTAACTGCCGATTATGTAAAGGCCATCTCCCCCGGAGATGCATTTTATAACAGCAACAGCCTGTACGGCTGGACTGATTTTATGAGCGAGAGCGGCTGCGATGCCTCGTTTTGCAACGCTGTTTACTATGCCGATGTTGACGGCGAGATAAAGATAATCGAAGTCCACGCCGCACCAAAGTACCCCGAGCTTTACAAAAAGGGCAGTAGGAAAAGTCTTTTTGTTGACTACCTACTTGCAAACGATACCGTGCTCGGCGCCTCGCTTATGATGAAAACCGAGGTTATAAGGCGCTATATGTCGCTTCTTGTCGACAACGTAAAGTACGCGGAGGATTATATGCTGCGCCTTGCCGTTTTTGAAGGCAGGGATATAAGAAATTTCCCTCAAAACTGCATTTTCTACGAGTACGGTCTGGGAATTTCAACCGCAAAGAGTCAGAAATGGGCAGAGCTTCTGCACAGGGACTTTGTCGCAACAGATAGACTTATCGCAGAGCATTGCACGGCGCCCGACTCTGTTGCCAAAAGATATGCCAAGTATCTTAGCTCGGCAAAAACGGGCAAGCTCAATAAAATATATAAATGCTTAATGTTCCCCTCGCTTGTCTACTTCAGAATAAAGCCGCGCTTTGCCGCCGCCAAAACATCATTGCAGGCAGATCTGGGCTTTCTAAAGGAGATAATGCAGGATAAATAACTTGCTTTAAGGATACGGTGATTATATGCAGGTAAAAAAATATACATTTGCTCCCCACGGAGATGACAGAGGTCAGTTAGTTGCCATAGAGCAGCTAAGGGACCTGCCCTTTGAAATAAGAAGGGTCTACTATATTTACGACACCCTTGAGGGAGTGCGCCGCGGCTTTCACGCCCACCTTAATTTAGAGCAGATCTTAGTCTGCGTTAAGGGGAGCTGTAAGATACACCTTGATGACGGTACCGATACCGCCGAGGTAGTTTTAGACAAGCCCTACGAGGGCCTTTATATAGCAAACAATATGTGGCGAGAGATGTACGACTTTTCTCCCGACGCTGTTTTGCTTGTGCTTGCATCGGAGTATTACGACGAGGCGGACTATATCCGCGATTATGACAAATTTATGCAGTTTGTAAATCAAAACAAATAGCAGTTTGCAGGGAGGAAAACAAAAATGAAGGTGCCCTTTGTTAGCTTTTTGCCGCTTGAAGAGGAACTCGGTGCCGAGCTTCGCGGTGCATTTGAACGCGTTTTAAAGAATAGCTGGTATATAGACGGAAAAGAGGATAAAGCCTTTGAAGAGGCCTTTGCAAAGTTCTGCGAGAGCGAGTACTGCGTCGGCGTCGGCAACGGGCTTGATGCCCTTATGCTCGCCCTGCGCGCCTTTGAAATAGGCGAGGGGGACGAGGTTATCGTTCCGTCCAACACCTATATTGCAACCGCTCTTGCCGTAACCTATGTCGGCGCGACCCCCGTTTTTGTAGAGCCCGATATAAACACATACAACATAAATCCCGCCTTGATAGAGGGCAAGATAACTGACAAAACCAAGGCTATTATGCCGGTTCACCTTTACGGCCAGCCCTGCGATATGGAGCCTATTATGGAGCTTGCAAAGAAGTATGACCTCAAGGTTATTGAGGACTGCGCTCAGGCTCACGGCGCGACCTATAAGGGCAAGGTAATTGGATCGTTTGGCGATGCCGCTGGCTTTAGCTTCTACCCCGGTAAAAACCTCGGTGCGCTTGGAGATGCTGGCGCCGCTGTTACAAATAATAAAGAGGTCGCGGATAAAATTCGTGCTCTTGGAAATTACGGCTCTGACTATAAGTATCACCATATCTACAAGGGTGTAAACTCCCGCCTTGACGAGCTGCAGGCGGCGTTTCTCTCTGCAAAGCTTCCTCTTATGGATAAGGTCAACAATAACCGCAGAGAAACCGCCAAGAAGTATCTTGACGGCATTAAGAACGATAAAATTATTCTCCCCTATGTTCCCGAAACCACAAATCCCGTATGGCACGTCTTTGCCGTCCGCACAGAGAAAAGAAATGAGCTTGCAGCTTTCCTCGAGAGCCGCGGAATAGGAACAAATAAGCATTACCCCATCGCAATGCACCTGCAGGATTGCTATAAGGACTTAGGGTTAAAGCAGGGCGACCTGCCTATCGCTGAGGAGATCAGCGCAACCCAGCTCAGCCTGCCTATGTATTATAAAATGACAGACGAGCAAATTCAGTATGTAATAGATGCTCTTAACGAGTTTTAAGAGCTTCTGAGGAACAGTTATGGAACAAAAAATCACTAAGCCTGCGCGCAGCTCAAACATTGAGCTTCTGCGAATTTTGGCGATTTTGGGCGTAATAGTTCTGCACTATAATAACTCGCTTATGGGCGGCGGCTTTGCGGCTGTCGCGGAAGGTTCGCCAAATCAGAACATTCTGATTTTGGTTGAATGTCTTGCAATCTGCGCCGTTAATGTTTTTGTTATGATAAGCGGCTTTTTTATGAGCGGCTCGGATAACAGAACCCTTTGGAAACCCATAGGCCTTGTTGTCGAGGTGGTGGTAATGAATGTTGCCCTGCACCTTGCTAACTGTATTATCAACAAAAGCTTTTCGCTTAAAAACCTTTTTTATGCCGCTATCCCCGAAAACTATTTTGTGATCTTGTTCTGTGTTCTCTACATAGTTTCCCCCTATATAAATTTGCTTTTAAATTCGCTGTCTGATAAAAAGCTTAAGGTTTTCCTCGCCCTGCTGATTTTAATTTTTTCGGTTTATCAAACCCTTGTAAGCATTGCAGGAACTGTACTTGACAGAACCTTTTTCGGTCTCAGCCCCGTAAGCTCTCAGGGCGGACAGGGCGGCTATACCATCGTTAATTTTATAATGATGTATATAATAGGTGCCTGCATCAGAAGATTTAATGTAAACCCCTCTCTTAAAAAGCTGCTTTTGGCGCTCGTGCTGCTTGTTGCCGCGCTTTTTGCCTGGGCAAAGACAAATGTTCTGCGCTCTCTTTCGATAGGAGAGATAGTTTGGGTATATAACAACCCGCTTGTTATAGCTCTTGCCGCTGTTGTGTTTATGATTTTCAAGGGCATCAGGCTGGGAAATATAAGGGCAATAAACTTTGTTGCAAAGGCAAGCTTTACCGTTTTTCTAACCCACACCTTCTTTTTCAAATTTATAAATATCCCGCAGTATGTAAAAGCCTCTCCGCTAGTTATGACGGCACACATCTTTGTGAGCGCAATTTTGATTTACGCCGCGGGAGTCGCAATTTACTTCATTTATGAAAATACCGTCGGCAGACTGCTTGGCCTGCTTCAGAAAAAACTGCCGATTAAAGATATATGGAAAATTTCCTGATAGACAAATGCTCTTCAAAAATCATTTTGAAAGGAATTTCTGTTAAATGATTTCAAAACTACGAAGAAAATGGCAAGCAATTCCGCTTACCGTCAAGGTTTCGACCTCGTATGCAATATGCAGTATCCTGCAGCGCTGCCTTTCGTTCTTTACGCTGCCGCTGTTTACAAGGCTTCTTACAACCGACCAGTACGGTCAGTACACTGTGTATCAGTCGTGGTCAAATATTATTACGATATTCGTAACCCTTAATCTTGCCTACGGCTCGTTTTCGACTGCTATGGTAAAATACGAGGAGAGAAGAAGCGAGTATGTTTCCGTGGTTCAGGGAATATGCTTAGTGCTCACAGCCGCCTTCCTCGGAATATACCTGCCGTTCAGCGACTGGTTTAATCAGTTTTTCGAGATACCGACATACCTTATGGTCGTGATGCTCATTGA
Source organism: uncultured Oscillospiraceae bacterium (assembly GCA_964508295.1). GTDB lineage: Bacteria > Bacillota > Clostridia > Oscillospirales > Ruminococcaceae > SIG578. The sequence goes on from CAZDSQ010000017.1 coordinate 15,257, forward strand.
AATTCTGTTTACCTGCTCGCTGCATCTCTGGATGGCAAAAAACCGATTTGAGTACAAGTATAAAAGCGTTGTTTTGGTTACGCTGATAAATACCTTTGTTGCTCCCTCAACCGCACTTGTTCTGGTATCACTTACCGAGGAAAAGGGCGTGGCGAGAATTCTGGGCTATGCACTTACCTATATTGCAGTCGGCGGATTTTTCTTTGTTTATAATATCTTAAAGGGTAAAAAGCTTTACGACAAAGAACTTTGGAGCTATGCCCTAAGATTTAACATTCCTCTGCTGGTCTATTATCTTTCGCAGGTCATCTTTAACCAGAGCGACAGAATTATGATAAACCACTATTGCGGAACCGATGCGGCGGCAATGTACGGCGTTGCCTTTAACCTTGCTATGATTTTGACCTTTGTGTTAAATTCCATAAACGGCTCGTATGTTCCGTGGTTTTATGGAAAACTTAAAGAGGGAAAGGCAAAGGATAATCAGGGCGTTGCCTGCGGCATAGCGGTGTTGCTGGGTATTCTGCTTTTGGCGGTTATTTGGTACGCTCCAGAAATAATTCTTGTAATGGCGGGCGCAAAATATGTCGATGCAGTTCCTGTAGTTGCTCCCGTTGCTATGAGTATCCTGCTTCTGTACTACTCTCAGCTATTTATCAACCTCGAGTTTTATTACGAGGAAAAAAAGCTTCTGGTGCTTGCATCAATAGCATCTGCTGTTGTCAACATTGCTCTGAACGCTTGGCTTATCCCCAAAATCTCGTTTGTTGCGGCAGGATACACGACATTTGTAAGTTATATTCTGTTTGCGCTCTGCAATTATCTTGCGGTAAGGCGGCTTATAAACAATAAACGCGCCGTCGGCGATGCATACAACATCAAGGCTCTTCTTGGCATCTTTATTATGTTTGTTGCGGCATCGGCTCTTGGCGTAATACTCTATGATCAGCTTGCGCTCAGAATTGTTATTACACTTGCGGTGCTTGTGATAATCTTTGTCTTCAGAAACAAACTGATGTCGGTTTTGAAAACTATTAAAAATCGTTAAATTTATCTGAAACGAGGCAAAAAATGAAACTTAGAATGCTTGAGCAAAAGGACGCTCCCTTTATGCTCGAATGGATGCACGACGATGATGTTGTAAAGGACCTTTATTCAAATTTCAAGGAAAAGACCATTGAGGACTGCAAAGACTTTATAACCTACAGCCAGACAAGCCATACCGATTTAAACCTTGCCATTGTCGATGATAGTGACGAGTATCTTGGAACTGTCAGCCTAAAGCACATAGA
>CAZDSQ010000017.1:16558-27778 GCA_964508295.1 uncultured Oscillospiraceae bacterium
AAGAAGCGGGCACTGCAGAGTTTGCTGTTACTGTCCGTAAAAAGACTATGGGAACCGGCGCGTCGGGCTGGGGAATGAAGGCAATTCTGGAAAAGGGAATTTGTGAGCTTGGCCTTAAAAACATTTATTGGTGTGTTAATAAAATCAACGCCCGCGCCGTTCGTTTCTATGATAAGAACGGATATAAGCGAACAGAGGCCGTCCCCCAGAAGCTTTTGGCTATGTACCCCGATGAGCTTCTTAAAAGCTTTATCTGGTATGTTTACGGAGATGACATAAAATGAAAAAACTGCTTATAAGAGTACGGTATAAAATCAAGGAAATCTTTGCAGATATTAAGGCAGTAAAGCGCCTTAAAAAAACTGCCCAGAAGCCAAAAAACGAGATAAAAAAGGTCGTTTTTATGGTGCATTACGTTCCCTCTTGGATAAGGCATGAGCTTATCTATAGAGAGCTATGTGCATCAGATAAAGCCGAGGCTTTTATCCTCTGCGTGCCCTCGGATATTGAGGAAAAAGACCCCAAGAATAACGATATTTACAACTATTTTAAAGAGCGCGGCTACGACGCAATAAACGCCATAAACGAGGACGGAAGTCTGTTTGATTTAAAGTCGCTTGATCCCGACTATGTGTTCCAGTCAAGACCCTATAACGCCCGTATGCCTGAGCAGTATAGGTCCGAGGTGCTTTCCTCTTACACAAGGATATGCAACATTTCTTACGGCACCTGCCTTACTAAAAACGGGCTTTCAACAGTTTTAAACAAGAACTACATCAAGGACGTTTCGCTCTATTTTACCGAGATGAAGGACAGCAAGCGGTACTTTGAACACAAAAACAAAATGGGCGTCAAGGCAGGTGTTAATGAGGCAAAGCTTGTCGGCGCCGCAAATTTAGAGCAAATGTATCGCAATAAGGAAAATGCGAAGGACAACTTCCCCTCGCTTAAAGCAAGGCCGAGATTTATCTGGGCACCGCGTTGGTCGGTTGATGCGCTTCTCGGCGGCAGTAACTTTTTTAACTACAAGGATTTTATGATTGATTTCTTTAATGAAAATCAGAATGTGTCGCTGCTTATGCGCCCGCACCCTCTTATGTTCTCAAACTTTGTTGAAAACGGCAATATGACAAAAGAGGAGGAAATGGAGTACAGGAAAAGAATCTCCGAAACTCCGAACATCGAGCTTGACGAGATGAATGAGTACGCCGATAATTTCTGGACATCGGATGCACTTATAACCGATATTTCAGCAATTATAATTGACTATTACATTACAGGCAAGCCTATAATTTACTGCAAGTCGGACATAAAGCTTGAATTACTCGACCAGATGCAAGATATGCTAAACGGTTGCTATGTTGCGGATGGTGAGGAGGATATTCAAAAGTGCATTGAAATGCTTTCTCGCGGCGAGGACCCGCTCAAAGAGGAACGCGAGCGCATTAGTGAAAAGTATTTTGCAAGTAGCTTAAACGGTTGCGGAAAGCAAATTGCCGATATACTTATAAACGAATAAAAATAAGACCGAAAAGCTAAAAAAGCTTCTCGGTCTTTTGCTTTGCTATTTAAACTGCCGCAGATAAAACGCTGTAAAGAACTGCTATAAGCGGAATGGTAGCAACCGACAGAATGTTTGAAAGAGTTAGAACTCTGCCCGCACATTCAAGGTCGCGCTCGCTGCCGTAAAGTGAGGCAAAAAGGGTGACCGCCGAGGCGCAGGGGCAGGCCGCAATTAAAAGGATCGCCAGCGCAACGGTGCTGTCGACGTTAAGGGCAAGAATGCAGGCAAGAACAACAAGGGGAACTGCTATGTGTCTTAAAAAAACCGCAAGATAATTCTTGGGGCGGGTGAAGGCCTTGCGAATGTCGGACTTTGCAACAAAAACTCCGCTTACAATCATTGCAAGAGGTGTGTTTAAGTTTGAGATGTGCCGCACCGACTCAGAAACTACAAAGGGAAGCTTAATAGACAGGAAAAAGAGGGGCAAGCCTATCGCGATTCCTATCGTGCCCGCATTGATAAATATCTTGTGCGGCTTTATGCTTTTGATGCCGCCCTTGATGGTAACAACGCCGTGGCTCCACATAATTGCCTGAAAGAATACAAGGTAAACGCAGGCGTACAAAACGCCCTCGTCGCCGACTGCGCCTTGTATGAGCGGTATGCCCATAAAGCCGCAGTTAGAGTAAACTACTGCAAATCGGCGGACCTTGTAGGCGTCGCCATCGGGCTTGAAAAACAGATGCGCAAGAGCTATTCCGATAATGTGGGTAAGTATCGCAAGAGCTGCCGCAATGAGCATATTGTAGAGCTTGCGGGAGTCAAAGTCTATCTGAAAGGTGTTTATTACAACGCAGGGAGTGACTATCTTAAGGCAAAATGCCGCCATATCGTCGGCGGCTTTTTCTGAGATGAGCTTTGCTTTGTAGCCCGCCGCGCCGACTGCGAGCAGGATTAAGATAATTACGACCTGCTCAACAACTATAAGTGTTGTTTCCATTGTGAGCCTCGCTTTTTAGTCTTTTAAAAGGGGGAGTAAGAACTGTCCTGTGTATGAGCCTTTAGTTTTAGCAACCTCTTCGGGCGTTCCCTTTGCAACGATCGTGCCGCCGCCGTTGCCGCCCTCGGGGCCGAGGTCGATAATGTAGTCGGCGGTCTTGATAACGTCGAGGTTGTGTTCGATTATGATAACGGTGTTTCCGCCCTCGGCAAGCCTGTTTATGACTTCAATAAGCAACTTTACATCTGAGGGGTGAAGTCCAGTTGTCGGTTCGTCAAGGATATAGAGCGTCTTGCCCGTTGATTTTTTAAGGAGCTCGGTTGCTATCTTTACCCTCTGCGCCTCGCCGCCCGACAAAGTCGTTGCAGGCTGACCGAGTGTAACATAAGAAAGACCGACATCGTAAAGAGTCTGGAGCTTGTTTTTTATCTTAGGAATGTTTGCAAAAAAGCCTAGCGCATCTTCGACAGTCATATTAAGAACGTCGGCAATGCTCTTGTCCTTGTATTTGACCTCCAAGGTTTCGCGGTTGTAGCGCCTTCCTTTGCAGACCTCGCAGGGAACAAAAACGTCGGGCAAAAAGTGCATTTCGATTTTGAGTATTCCGTCGCCGCTGCAGGCCTCGCACCTGCCGCCCTTAACGTTAAAGGAAAATCTGCCCGAGCTGTAGCCGCGGCGCTTGGCGTCGGGGGTGGATGCAAAAAGAGCTCGAATATCGTCGAAAACGCCTGTGTAGGTCGCGGGGTTGGAGCGGGGTGTGCGCCCGATGGGCGACTGGTTTATGGCAATAATCTTGTCAAGATGCTCGATGCCCGTAATTTCATCGTGACTGCCCGCGACCGTGTGGGCGCGGTTAAGCTCTGCCGCAAGCTTTTTGTAGATTATCTCGTTTACGAGCGAGCTCTTTCCCGAACCTGAAACACCCGTAACGCAGGTTATAAGCCCGATGGGAAACTGCGCGGTAATGTCTTTAAGGTTGTTCTCACGGGCGCCCTTAACGGTAAGCCAGCGGTCTGTGGCTTTTCTGCGCTCTTTGGGAACCTCTATCTTCTTTCTGCCGCTTAGGAAATCGCCCGTCAGCGAGCCTTCGCATTTTTTAAGTCCCTCAACGTCGCCCGCGTAGATGACCTCGCCGCCGTGAACACCTGCCCTGGGGCCAATGTCAACAACATAGTCGGCGCTTCTGATGGTGTCCTCGTCGTGCTCAACGACTATGACTGTGTTGCCGATGTCGCGAAGGTTCTTGAGGGTTTCTATCAGCTTGCAGTTGTCCCGCTGATGTAAGCCAATGCTTGGTTCGTCAAGGATATAGAGAACGCCCACAAGGGAAGAGCCTATCTGTGTCGCAAGCCTTATTCTCTGACTCTCGCCGCCCGAAAGGGAAGCGGCGGGACGTGAGAGGGTGAGGTATGAAAGACCGACGTTGTTTAAAAACTCAAGTCTGTCGCAGATTTCCTTTAAAATGCGTTCTGCAATAAGCTTTTCGCGCTCGGTAAGAGTGAGATTTTTGATAAAGTCGATGGCCTCAACAACCGAAAGTTCGCACAGCTCCATTATATTAAGCCCACCGACAGTAACTGCGAGCGCAAGAGACTTTAAGCGCCTGCCGCCGCACTTGTCGCAGGGAATTTCGGTCATAGAGCGCTGAATGTCGTTTCTCACCCAGTCGCTGCTGGTTTCGCGAAAGCGGCGGCTTAGGTTGTTGGCAATTCCCTCAAAGGTGGTCTTGTATGTGCCGCTGCCGTATTCGTTTTTGCGGGTCATTTCAAACTTTTCCTGCGTGCCGTACATAAGAATGTCAACGATTTTTTTAGGCAGGTCCTCAAACGGTGTGTCGAGCGAGAAGTTAAAATGCTTAGCGAGTCCGTCAAAATACATTGCGGCAATGGTGCTGTGCTCCCAAACGCTCCAGCCGCTCGCCTTAACAGCGCCCTCGTTTATAGAAAGCTTTTTGTTGGGCACAATAAGGTCGGGTGAAACCTCTAAGAAGTTGCCGAGACCTGTGCACTTTTCGCAGGCACCCATAGGGTTGTTAAAGCTGAACATTCGGGGAGAAAGTTCCTCGATGCTTATGTCGTGTTCGGGGCAGCTGTAGTGCTGTGAAAAGAGGGTTTCGCCCTCGTCGGTCAGCGCTATAAGAAGTCCGTCTGCTTGATGCAGAGCGGTCTCAACCGAGTCAGAAAGGCGCGACGAAACCCCCTCTTTTATAACAAGTCTGTCAACAACTATTTCAATGTCGTGCTTTTTGTTTTTGTCAAGATTTATCTCTTCCGAGAGGTCGTACATGCTACCGTCGATGCGAACTCTAACAAAGCCGGACTTTGCGGCGGCTTCAAGCTCCTTTCTGTGCTCGCCTTTTCTGCGGCGGACAATAGGTGCGAGAATTTGCAGGCGAGTTCCCTCGGGCATGGCTTTTAAGCGGTCGACTATCTCGTCGACCGACTGCTGCTTTATTTCACGATTACAAATAGGGCAGTGGGGAATGCCTATCCTTGCATATAGAAGGCGAAGGTAATCGTAAATTTCTGTAACCGTTCCAACGGTAGAGCGGGGGTTTTTAGAGGTGGTTTTCTGGTCAATCGAAATGGCAGGCGAAAGACCTTCAATGCTGTCTACCTCGGGCTTGTCCATCTGACCCAAAAACTGCCTTGCGTAAGAAGAAAGGCTCTCAACGTATCGGCGCTGACCGTCGGCATAAATGGTGTCAAAGGCGAGCGAGCTCTTTCCCGAGCCTGAAGGGCCGGTCAGAACAACCAGCTTGTCGCGCGGAATTTCAACATTTATGTTTTTTAGGTTGTGCTCTCTTGCACCCTTGATTATCAGCTTATCAGCCGCCATTTTCATCATCCTTTGTTTGTGAAAAAGATTTCTCAAAAAATTGTCAATACTCTATATATTATACCAAACTGAATTTTTAATATCAATGCATTTTTTAGTTGTTTTTTTGTGTTTACTATGTTATACTTATTATTTAAGATAGGAAAGTATTTTTTGAAAGGGGCGAAAGGATATGACAGAGATACTTGTAAGGGTGATAGATTATCTCCCATTTGTTTTAATGGTTGTTATATCTCTGCCCGTTCACGAGTTTGCTCACGGCTATATTGCAAACAAATTAGGCGACGATACCGCGTATTATCAAGGAAGACTTACCCTAAACCCCTTGGCTCATCTCGACCTTTGGGGAACTCTCTCGATGATTTTGGTCGGTTTCGGCTGGGCAAAGCCTGTTCCCGTCAACCCCAGAAGATTTAAGTGCAATATGAGGCTTGGCATGGCGCTTACCGCCCTTGCAGGCCCGCTTTCAAACATTCTGCTTGCTCTTGTCTTTATGATAGCCTCAAAGGGAACATACCTTTTGGGCGGCGCTACGGGAAACGACTTCTTTTATTTCTTAAACTGGCTTACCTTTAATATAATGTACGCAAACATAGGGCTCGCGTTCTTTAACCTCATTCCCATTCCGCCGCTTGACGGCTCAAGAATTTTAAGCTACTTCCTGCCCTATAAGGCGCAGGCGGTTTACGACAACCTTGAGCGCTACAGCACATATATTCTTATTGCGGTTTTGGCGCTTGACAGAGGTGTCGGTCTGCTGTCTGTAATAATTGATTTCTTTGCAGGTGCAGTTTACTGGCTGCTCGATAAAATGACATTCTTTATGGGCGATGCAGGATATGTACCGATTGCATATCTGCTTGACCTTGTATAACGGATAAAAAAGAAAGGAGCCAAGAAAATTGGCAGCTCCCGAATTTAAACTTGAAAAATTTGAAGGCCCGCTTGACCTTCTACTTTCGCTTATCGCAAAGCACAAGCTTGATATTTACGATATCCCCATCTCTCAGCTACTCGAGCAGTACCTTGCCTATATCGCACAGATGCAGGAGCACGATATGGACGTTGCCAGCGAATTTCTTGAGATGGCGGCCCGCTTAGTTTACATCAAGACTGCTATGCTCCTTCCTCAGCACGAGGACGAGGCACAGGAGCTTAAAATTGAGCTCGAAGGACAGCTTCTTGAATACAGCGTTTGTAAGCAGGTGGCACAGGAGCTAAAAGAGGACTACGTCGGCGGCGATATTTATGTAAGAAAGCCCGCAGAGATAGAGCTGCCCAAAACCTTTGAAGGCACCGTGGACAAGCAAAAGCTCTTAGAGGCCTACCTCGCCGTTGCAGGCAGAAGGCAGAGAAAAATGCCGCCGCCCGCCTCGGCCTTTACTCAGATTGTTGCGAGGAGGATGGTTTCCATCCGCTCGAGAATTATGCTCATTATGTCTAAAATTATGGGAAACGGCAATATTCCTATTGAGGAAATTTGGGCGCAGAATAACGACAGGTATGAGCTTGTTGCATCGTTTTTGGCGGTGCTTGAGCTTATCCGCCATTCGAGAGTTTTAGTTTCGGACGATGGTAAAACAATTTGCTATAACAGCTTAGGAGGGGACACTGATTGGGAATCAGAGAACATAGAGGAGCAATAGAGGCAATTCTGTTTGCAAGCGGCGAGCCCATTTCGGCCGCCCGTATTGCCGAGGTGCTTGAAATAGATTTAAGAACCGCCAAAAACCTTTTGGACGGTATTTCCGACGATTATGAAAACCGCGAGAGCGGAATTTGTGTACTGAAGCTCGGCGACAACTATCAGATGACCACCAACAAAGAGTACGCCGACAAGGTGCGTGCGGCGCTTGACATTCGCCGCAATCAGCCGCTGTCTAATGCGGCGCTTGAGGTGCTTGCCATTATCGCATACAATCAGCCCGTAACAAGAGCCTTTATGGAGCAGATACGAGGCGTTGACTGCTCGGGCGTTGTTGCAAATCTTTGCGAAAAGGAGCTTATCGAGGAGGCGGGCAGACTCGACCTTCCCGGCAGACCCATCGCCTTTAAAACAACTGCAAACTTTTTAAGAGCCTTTGGTATCAGCTCGCTTGACCTTTTACCTGCGCTTCCCGCTGAGGCGTCTGCCGCAGAGCTTTCGCAGGCGCTCCTAGGCGGCGAGCAGATTATGCTCGAGAGCGGCGAGGGTGAAGAAAAGTGAGTGGCGGCACCATCGCACTAATCGTAATTTTGGCAATATTGCTGCTTTTGGCGCTGTTACTTTGCTGCCCTCTTTCGTTTTATATTAAATATGTAGACGAGGAGCTGTATGTAGACTTAAAGTTTCTTTTCTACAAAAAGCGCCTTCTGCCGCAGGATAAGAAAAAAGCAGAGGAAAGGCCCGAGCCAAAAGAGGATAAACCTAAAAAGGATAAAAAGTCCAAGGAAGCCTTTTTTGACACGCTCCAAAGATTTGCCGAGCTGCTTTCGGCGGGTGGTGCTCTCGGAAAGCTTGCCCTCTCGCTTCACAAGGCGAGGCTCTGCTTTGATGTAACGGTCGGCGGAGAGGATGCGGCAGAGATAGCTATTGAAACGGGCAGAATGTCTGCCTATCTTCACGCGGCGGCGGCAGTTTTTGCAAACCTTGTAAATGTAAAAAAACGCCGCATAACAGTTCGCCCTGATTATAACAGCAAAAAGACCGAATATGATCTTTCGGCGCGGCTTTATTCCCGCCCCATAACATACATTTTTAACATTCATAAGATCGTGCCTCTGCTTTTAAGAATTGCAGACGCATTACCCCCTAAAGACAACAAAAAAGGAGAGAAAAAACAATGAGTGAGCATCCCATTACCGAGCTTATGTCATCAACAATTGAAAAGTTAAGAGAACTTGCAAATTCTGAAACTGTTGTCGGCAATCCCATCAAGGTCTCGGAGAACACAGTTATCATCCCCGTTTCAAAGCTTTCGCTAGGCTTTGCCTCGGGCGGCTCGGACTTCCCCTCCAAAAATCCCAAGGACCTTTTCGGCGGCGGAGGCGGAGCGGGCGTAACAGTAACCCCCAAGGCATTCCTCGTTGTTGAAAACGGAAATGTACGCCTTCTTCAGCTTGCTAAGGACGGCGAGAGCATTGATAGACTTTGTAATATGATTCCCGACGCTATAAATCAGATATCTTCCCTTATTAAAAAGGATAAAGAGGGCGCTGAATAATTCTTGAAAAAATAAAGCCGCCCCTGCATATATTTTACTAAAAATGCGGGGAGTGGTTTTATGAAAAGGTTTGCGGCAGCTTTTCTGTCGATCGCGGTTTTGTTTTGCGCCTTGCCCGTTTACGCTTCGGCGACCGTTTCAGTTTCGGCTACGGCGGCCGTGCTGATAGACGCCGATACAGGCGCGGTGCTTTATAGCAAAAACCAAGATAAGAGGCTCGCTATGGCGAGCACCACAAAGATCATGACGGCTCTGCTCGCTTTAGAGAACGAGCAAAAGAGCCAGAGCTTCACGGTCGATAGTAAGGCGATAAGGGTAGAGGGTAGCTCTATGGGACTGGTCGAGGGCGATAAGGTGACCCTATACACCCTCGCCGTCGGAATGCTTATGCTTTCGGGCAACGATGCCGCAAATGCCGCCGCAGTTTTTATGGCGGGCAACAACGCCTCGTTTGCCGATAAAATGAATGAGCGCGCCGCCGAGATCGGAATGAAAAACACCAATTTCGTAACTCCCTCGGGCCTTGATGACGAAAACCACTTTTCGACTGCCTACGATATGGCTCTGCTCGGTGCCGAGGCGATAAAAAACGCCGAGTTTCTGGAAATTTGCTCAAAGAGCCAGTATACTGTTGAGTTTGGCGCAGAGCCAAGTAGGCGCACCCTCTATAACCACAACCGCCTTTTAAAAGAGGTTGACGGTTGCATCGGCATTAAAACAGGCTTTACCAAAAAAGCGGGCAGATGCCTCGTTTCAGCGGTAAGGCGAGGCGGCAGAACCCTCGTCTGTGTGACCCTAAAAGCTCCGAGCGACTGGAGCGACCATAAAAAGCTTTACGACTACGGCTTTTCGCTCTATAATGAGAGCGAAATTGAGGTCGAGCCGATAGAGCTACAAATAGTAAATTCGGAAAAAGAATTTGTTGCCGCTTTGCCTAAAGAAACGCCAAAAATTATGGCAAGGCAGGGCGAAAAAATAAGCGTTAAGACTAAAATGCGCCCCTTTGAGTATGCCCCCGTTTACAGCGGGCAGATAGTGGGTAGCCTGTGCGTTGAGGTTGACGGCGCAGAGGTTTATGAAACCGAGCTGATCTTATCAGAGTCGGCTCACGCTAAAAACGAAAAGCTGAGCGAAAAACCGCTAAACCCTTTTGAAAGGCTGATCGAGTGGTTTAAGTCGCTTTTTAAATAACGGAGGACACAAAATTGAAGGAAAGAATACAGAAAATTCTGTCAGAGGCAGGAGTCTGCTCCAGAAGAAAGGCTGAGGAGCTTATCCGCGCCGGCGCAGTTAAGGTTGACGGCCATCCTGCTACCATAGGCCTGCAGGTAGACCCCCACCAGTGCCGAATTACAGTTGACGACCAGCCGATAAACTACTCGTCAAAAAGAGAAAAGCATTATATCGCCTTAAATAAACCCCGCGGCTATGTAACAACTATGTCAGACGAGCGCGGCAGAAAAACCGTTTCGGAGCTTGTTTCCGAGCTTGGAACGAGAGTTTACCCGATAGGCAGGCTCGATATGGTTTCTGAGGGACTTTTGCTCTTGACGGACGACGGCGATTTTGCTAATATGATGATGCATCCCAAGTTCCACATTACCAAAAGGTATAGAGTCACGGTGGACTCGGGCGTTACCGACGAGGCGCTCTCAAGGCTCTCCTCGGGCGTTGTGATAGACGGCAGAATGACCGCCCCCGCAGTTATAAATGTTGTTACTGCTTCGCCCACAAGAACGGTTATGGAAATGACCATCAGAGAGGGCAGAAACAGGCAGATAAGAAAAATGTGCGAGGCAGTAGGTCTGCAGGTCAAGCGCCTTAAACGAACTGCAATAGGCCCCTTGAAGCTCGGAATGTTACAACCTGGCGAGTGGCGAGAGCTTACGAAGGCTGAAATTGCGGCACTTCGCAGAGCCGCGGCAAATCACAAGTAATCAATTTAAAAGAGGTAAATAAAATGGAAAACTCAAAAAAGACTATGGACACAATCGTTGCTCTTTGTAAAGGCCGCGGCTTTGTATATCCCGGTAGCGAGATATACGGCGGACTTGCAAACTCCTGGGACTTCGGCCCTCTTGGAGTAGAGCTTAAAAACAACGTAAAGCGTGCCTGGTGGAAAAAGTTCGTGCAGGAAAGCCCCTACAACGTAGGCCTTGACAGCGCTATCCTTATGAACCCTGAAACCTGGGTAGCTTCGGGCCACCTCGGAGGATTTTCCGATCCTCTTATGGATTGTAAGGCTTGTAAGACCCGCCACCGCGCCGATAAGCTTATTGAAGATTATGCCGCCGCAAACAACCTCGACATAAATCCTGCAGGCTGGAGCGACGAGGAAATGGCAAACTACATAAAGGAAAATAAGATTGCCTGCCCCAATTGCGACTCTCACGATTTTACCGATATTCGTAAGTTTAACCTTATGTTTAAAACCTTCCAGGGCGTAACCGAGGATAATTCTTCTACTATTTATCTTCGCCCCGAGACCGCTCAGGGTATTTTTGTAAACTTCAAGAATATCCAGAGAACTACTCGTAAAAAGGTTCCCTTCGGCGTTGCTCAGATAGGTAAGTCTTTTAGAAACGAGATCACCCCCGGTAACTTCATTTTCCGTATCCGCGAGTTTGAGCAGATGGAGCTTGAGTTCTTCTGCAAGCCCGGCACAGACCTTGAGT
>CAZDSQ010000018.1:0-27306 GCA_964508295.1 uncultured Oscillospiraceae bacterium
GTCAGCCATCTGCATAATTTCCTCAGAATATGGATAATGCGAAGTTCTGAAAGAGTTGGCGCCTATCCATTTCATCAGCTCAAAATCACGCACGTTCAGAGCCTCATCCAAGCCTTTTCCTCTGATGTCGCTGTCCTCGTGCTTGCCAAAACCTTTCAGATATACCGACTTCCCGTTAACTAAAAGCTCTTTTTCGGTCATTTTTATGGTACGGATGCCAATCGGCAATGTGTATCTATCCTCACCGGCGCAAACATCAAGCTGATATAAATACGGATTTCTTACATCCCAAAAACGCGCGTTTTCCACCACAATTTTACCAATCGGCTTGTCTGATTTCGCAACAAGACTTCCGTTTTGGTCCAAAAGGTTTATTTTAATATCATGCGCATTCCCATCTAAGACAATATTGTAGTCAACAATTCCGTCCTCATCAATTATATCTGTGGTTACGGTAATATCCTTGATATACACCTTGGGTGTTGTATAAATCTTAACCGGTCTATGTATTCCCGAATAATTGAAGAAATCAAACCGATATATTTGTTGTTTTTCTCCTTCAGGAAAATAAGCAGTGTCAGCGTCCTTTACAAATCCAAAAGGCAAACAGCTGTTATCAAGCATATTGCTTACAGCTACGGTTACTATATTCGTTCCCGCTTTTACATAGACGCCAATTTCTGCTTCAAACGGAAGAAAGCCGCCTTTGTGTCTTGCGATTTCCTGTCCATTAACAAAAACCACCGCGTGATGTGTAACGCTGCCAAAGCGCAGAACTATACGGCTTTTCTGCCAGTCAGTCGGGATATTGAATTCTCTTTGATACCACACCCAGCCTACATGATCTCTCAAAGTTTTATCCGTAGTAATATCGTTATAACTTGCGGGCACGGGCATCTCGATATAATCTGTTAGAGGCCCTTCAAACCATTTTTCATCCATACCCTGATTTATACGGTCTTCTTTTTTAAATTTCCAGATACCGTTTAAAACCTTCACTTGCCTGATCTCATTTTCAACCGGATAAAGCATGGTCTCGCCTCATTTCAAAATGTAAACTGTGTGTGACTACTCTTTAGGTGTTACTTTTTATTCTTGATTTCCTGCCAATACTTTGCGGCGGCTTGTTCGTTTTTGTTGTCGCCGAAGTGGTAATAAACTCTATCTTTAAGCCTATCGGGCAGGTATTGCTGTTTTACATAGTGGTTTTCGTAATTATGGGCGTACTTATACCCGCCTCGGCCGAGCTTTTCAGCGCCCGGATAATGTGTATCTCGAAGGTGAGAGGGAATATCAACGGCGTCGCCAGCCGTTACATCCGCCATGGCTTCGTCGATTGCCATAATGACCGAGTTTGACTTGGGGGCGGTTGCAAGGAGCAGAGTTGCCTCCGCAAGAGGCAGTCTTGCCTCGGGCAGACCCAACTGCAGAGCGCTGTCAATGCAGGATTTTACTATAGACACAGCCTGCGGATATGCAAGCCCGACATCCTCACTCGCAATCACTAAAAGTCTGCGGCAGGGAGAGAGCATATCCCCTGCAGTCAGCAGCCTTGCAAGGTAATGCAGGGCGGCATTTTCGTCCGAGCCTCTTATCGATTTTTGGAAAGCCGAGAGAATATCGTAGTGCTCGTCACCATCGCGGTCATATTTCATACTGCTGCGCTGGCAAAGTTCTTTTACCGACTCTAATTTAACGCTTGCTCTGCCCTCTTTAGTCATAGGAGCAGACAAAACTGAAAGCTCAATACAGTTTACAGCCTTTCTGACGTCGCCGCCGCAATGGCGTGCGATAAAGGCTACAACGCCGTCCTCAATTTCTATCTCCGAGCCAAGCTGCTCGCCCGCCTTTTTATAGCCGCGCTCGACGGCCTCCTCTACTTCCTCGGGAGTTACGGGCCTGAACTCGAAAACTGTGCTACGGCTCAAAACCGCATTGTAGACATAAAAATGCGGGTTTTCGGTTGTCGATGCGATGAGTGTAATCTTTCCGTTTTCGATATATTCGAGCAGGGATTGCTGCTGCTTTTTGTTAAGGTACTGAATCTCGTCAAGGTACAGAAGGACGCCGTTTTGAGAGTCAAAACCGTCAAGTGTGCTTACGATATCCTTAATATCCGAAACCGAAGCAGAGGTTCCGTTTAATTTATAAAGCCTTTTATTTGTCCTTTGGGCGATAATAGATGCAACCGTTGTTTTACCGACACCGCTCGGACCGTAGAAGATCATATTAGGAATCTTGCCCGACTCAATAATAGTTCTCAAGACCCTACCCTCAGCGAGCAGGTGTTTTTGACCCACCACCTCATCAAGAGTTTGGGGTCTGATGGCATCAGCGAGAGGCACAGACTGCATTTTATCACATCCTTTCGGGCAAATTTAGTTTATTCATAAAGGGGATATTTTTTGCAAAGCTCGGTAACCTTTGCACGAATAGCATCTGCCTGAGCCTCAAAGTCTGTGCAGGCAAGATAAATGCACTCGGCAATGGTTTCCATATCCTCAGCGTTCATTCCACGGGTGGTAACAGCGGGAGTTCCTATTCTGATTCCGCTTGTTACAAATGGGCTCTGAGGATCGTTGGGGATCGCGTTCTTATTAACTGTGATATAAACCTCGTCAAGACGCTTTTCAAGCTCTTTACCGGTTACATTCATCTTGCGAAGGTCAACTAACATAAGGTGGTTGTCAGTGCCGCCTGAAACAAGGTCAAAACCACGGGCAACCAGAGCCGAAGCCAGAGCAGCGGCATTTTCCACAACTCTCTTTTGGTACTCCTTAAACTCGGGTTTGAGCGCCTCGCCAAAGCAGACTGCCTTTGCGGCGATTATATGCTCTAAAGGTCCGCCCTGCATACCGGGAAAAATTGCCTTGTTTATCTTCTGAGCAAGCTCCTCTTTGCAGAGGATAATTCCGCCTCTGGGGCCGCGGAGTGTCTTATGAGTTGTAGAGGTTACAACATCGGCATAAGGAACGGGGTTGGGATGCAGACCTGCCGCAACAAGACCTGCAATGTGAGCCATATCGACCATAAAGTAAGCGCCGACCTCTTTTGCGATTTCGGAAATCTTCTCAAAGTCGATAACTCTGGGATATGCGCTGGCGCCCGCAACAATAAGTTTAGGCTTACTCTCTTTTGCAAGCTCACGGAGCTTATCGTAATCAATTCTATGGGTATCATCGTCAACGCCATAGGAAACGAAGTTATAATATTTACCCGAAAGGTTTACAGGAGAGCCGTGGGTAAGGTGTCCACCGTCGGCAAGGCTCATACCAAGAACTGTGTCACCGGGCTCTAAGAGCGCAAAGTAAACGGCGAGGTTTGCCTGAGCACCCGAGTGGGGCTGAACATTTGCGGCCTCTGCACCAAAGATCTCCTTTACCCTCTCGATTGCGAGAGTTTCAACAACGTCAACACACTCGCAGCCGCCGTAATATCTTTTACCCGAATAACCCTCGGCATATTTATTTGTAAGAACGCTTCCCATAGCGGCCATAACTGCGGGCGAAACGATATTTTCGGAAGCAATAAGCTCGATATTTCTTCTCTGTCTATTAAGCTCTGCGCCCATTGCATCGGCAAGCTCAGGGTCGGTGTTATTTATAAATCCAATACTGTCAATCAAATTCTCGTACATTTTAATTCCTCCCTGCTAACAATTAATTTAATTATACATTTTTTTGCTCAACATAGCAAGCAATTTAACAAAAACACTTTAATATTTTTGTTTTGTATGATAAAATTGATTTAGTAATTTAAAAAGAGGTAATTTTATGACTAAAAAAGAGCTTGCGCAGCTTTCCATAGATGCTTTGAAAAAGCTATATCCCGACGCAGTATGCTCGCTTGAGGCCGAAAAGCCTTACGAGCTACTTATGGCAACTCGCCTTTCGGCGCAATGCACCGACGCGAGAGTAAATATTGTTACCGAGGTACTATTTAAAAAATTCCCCACCCTTGAGTCTATCGCAAACGGCGATATTGCCGATATCGAGGAGTGCATAAAATCCTGCGGACTTTACAAAACCAAGGCACGCGACCTTAAAAATATGGCAAACGAGTTACTCACGCGATATAACGGAATTGTTCCCGACACCATTGAGGAGCTTATTACCCTTTCGGGAGTTGGCAGAAAAACCGCAAACCTTATCGTCGGCGACGTTTACGGTAAGCCGTCGGTCGTTGTTGACACACACTGCATAAGAATAACAAACCGAATTGGGTTAGTAAACGAAACAGACCCAGTAAAGATAGAGTTTGCGCTCAAGAAAATTCTGCCGCCCGACGAGTCGGGAGATTTTTGCCACCGAATAGTGCATCACGGCAGGGCGCTCTGCACCGCCCGCTCCCCCAAATGCGCCGATTGCCCATTAAACACCTTTTGCAAATACGGCAAGACCCGAACAAAGTAAAAACGAGGCACAAAGTGCCTCGTTTTTTATTTTTTAGTGTCTTGTATCGTCTGTAAAGCGTTCGCAAAATCTACCCGAAAAGGCAGGCTCCTCGTCGTGTTTATAAAGGTGAGAAACATCGCCGAAGCCGCACATACGAAATCTTGCTATGCCCTCTTCGCGCTCCTCGGTGTAAAAGGTTGTTACAGAAGTCGGGAGAGTAATGGTGTTTTCGCAAATTGTGTAGGGCGAACAGCACAGAAGGTGCGAAACGAGCTGAGCGGTAACGCCGAAATGGCAGACAAAAACCAACGTATCGTCATTTGGGCAGGTTACCTTATAGCTATTGCCCTCTCTTTTATATCCGTGCTTTGCAAGGGTCTTATCAAATTCCTCGCAGACCATATCATAGTTTTCGGGAATATTTGAGTTTTTAACAAATTCAACATTTCGCCACTCGGTCGGGCTATATATTTCGGGATAGCCTTCAAGGAACGACGGCAAAATATCCCAGCAATGCTTTTCTTTTTCAAGATAAGGGAGCTTAAACATTGCATAGCTAAATTCCCGAAGCCACTCGCAATACTCAGCCTCAATTCCGAGCTTATCGAGCGTTGGCTGGGCGGTGAGCCTTGCTCTGCCAAGCGTTGAGCAGTAGAAAGCCTTTATATCCTCCTTACAAAGTCGCTCAGACAAAAGCTCTGCCTCACGCACTCCCTTTTCGGTAAGGGAATCGGTTTCATAAATAGGATCGCCGTGGCGAACTATCAAAATTTTCATAATATCACTTCCAACAGAAAAAGCGGCACTCTTTTGAGCGCCGCTTTTGTGGTTAATTATTCAGCAGTTTCCTCTGCGGCGGGAGCTTCCTCTACGGGAGCCTCCTCGGTAGCAGCGTTGTATTCCTCAACGATTGCTGCCTGCTCTTCTGCCTCGGTCTCCTCGATAAGAGCGCGAATAGAAAGGCTTACGCGCTTATTCTCGTAGTCAATACCAACGATCTTTGCCTCAACCTCATCGCCAACCTTAAGAACGTCAGAAGGCTTATTGATGCGCTTGTTAGCGATCTGAGAAATGTGAACAAGACCGTCAATTCCGTCAATAACAGTAACAAATGCGCCGAATGCGGGAAGTGAAACGACTTTGCCCTTGATTACATCGTCAACATTGTAGGTGTTCTTGAGGATCTCCCAAGGATTGTCCTCGGTCTTTTTGTAGCCGAGAGAGATCTTCTTGGTTTCAGCGTCAAAGTCCTTAACATAAACCTCAACGGTATCACCAACAGAAACAACCTCTGCGGGATTCTTGATTCTCTTCCAGGAAAGCTCGGAAACGTGAATCATTCCGTCTACGCCGCCGATGTCAACAAATGCACCGTAGCTGGTGAGGGATTTAACGGTACCTGTATAGGTCTTGCCAACCTCGATGCTCTCAAGCACCTTAGCAGCCATTTCTCTCTTCTCAGCGTTTGCAACAGCCTTAATTGAGCCGACAACGCGCTTTCTGCCTCTCTTATCGGTAAGCTCAAGAACAAGGAAGCTTACCTTCTGCTTTAAGAGCTTTTCAAGGCTGTCATCCTTAGCAACGCCGCTCTGGCTTGCAGGAATGAAAACTCTTGTTCCCTTAACGTTTACAACTACACCGCCGTTAACAACATCTGTTACAACGCCCTCGATAGCGGTATTGTTCTCTTTTGCAGCAACGATTTCCTCATAACCCTTCAAGGAATCAATGCGCTGCTTGGAGAGAAGAACATATCCCTCCTGATCGTTAACCTTGGTAACCTCGAGCTCTACCTCGTCGCCGATCTTAACGGCGTCTGCAAGGTTAACTGTTCCGTTCTGAGTAAACTCATCGGCGGATACGAAGCCAGCATGCTTGGTACCCAAATCTATCTGCAGTTCCGAAGGGTTAATACCTACTACTACACCCTTCACACGCTGTCCCCTATGTACTTTTTTGAAGGTGTCATCGATCGCTTTAGCGAAATCGAACTCTCCTTCCTCCGCGTTAACCGCGGCTTCGACCTGAGCCTCAACGGTCTCGGTCTCGTTTTGCTGTTTTTCCAGAATCTCACTCATGCTATTCTGTACCTCCTTAATTATATACGACGGTGTTGAGGCGCCTGCCGTAACACCGATGTACTCTTTACCATTTAAAAGCTCTGCTCTAAGCTCGTCCGCACTTTCTATGTGAACTGTGGGGCAAAATTTGGAGCAGACCTCGCACAGTTTATTGGTATTGGAACTTGATTTTCCGCCGACAACGATCATAAGGTCACTTTTAGCCGCGAGAGCCTCTGCCTCGTGCTGTCTTTTGTCGGTAGCAATGCATATTGTATCAAAAATAATTGGATTTGTACATAGTTTTTTTAATTTTTCTTTACATTTTTCCCATTCAAACACCTGAAAAGTTGTTTGAGCGACCAAAATCAGTCGTTTTTGACAAAAATCGGGGTGGTTTTTAAGAAACTGAGCAAGCTCGCCTGCGCTCGAAAAGACGTAACTTTCGCCAGAGCAATGTCCTCTTATTCCCTCAACCTCGGGGTGATTTTTGTTTCCTGCGATTAAGAAAATGCCGTCCTCTTTAGGCTCGCCCTCGGCAAGCTTGTGAATTTTTGAAACAAATGGACAGGTCGCATCAGCATAAGGAATATGGTTGTTATCAAGGTAATCATAAACCTCTTTAGAAACGCCGTGAGAGCGAATAACGACTGTATAGCCCTCGGGCGCCTCGTCGGGCGAGTTTATAATAACAACACCCTTTTTCTCAAGGTCGGCAACAAGCTGGGGGTTGTGGATAATGGGGCCTAAGGTGCAAACCTTTTCGCCTCTTTCCACAAGGTCGTTTACAAGCTTTACCGCCCTGTCAACGCCGAAGCAAAATCCTGCTGTCTTGGCAAGGGTTATCTCAGTTTTTTTATTCATTTAGCTTCTTCCTTTTTCAATAAGCTCCAAAACGCTGTCACGAAGCAGGTTGTTTACACGCCTTGCATCCTCAACTCTGTGGTCATCTCGTATAGTAATTTCACTATTAGGGATAGCCGCACCAAAGGTAACGGTTACCTTTTTTCTAAAGCTGAGTCCTTTTCCCTCATAGCTTATGCCTGCGGGAACGATATCCGCGCCGCAAACCGAAGCAATATAAGCTGCTCCCGACTTAAATCTCATAACCTTGCCGTCTTTAGAGCGTGTTCCCTCTGGGAAAATAAGCACAATGCCGTTATTTTCAACTATATTCTCTGCCTTGTTTATAGCCTCAACATCACCTTTTCCGCGATTTACGGGGAAAGCTCCAATACCTCTGAAAAATGCGCCGAGGAGCTTGTTTTTAAAAAGCTCCTGCTTTGCCATAAAGTTAAGCTTGCGGTTTTTGATGCCTACGGCAATAAAAACGGGGTCAAGAAAAGAGCGGTGGTTTGAGCAAAGGACAAATCCCCCGTCATCTCTGATATTTTCAAGACCAACAAATTTAATATTAAAAAGCAGGTAAACAATAGGTCTTACAATGGCTCTTAAAATTGTGTAAAGCATAGTTTTTCCTTTCTTTTACGCATTTAATGCGGCGGTATAACCCGTCGAAAAGGCTATTTGCAGATTAAATCCGCCCGTCAGGGCGTCAACGTCTATAACTTCTCCTGCAAAGTATAATCCCTTTACAAGCTTAGACTCCATCGTTTTTGGGTTTATCTCGCGGCTCTCAACTCCGCCCGCAGTTATAATAGCAGTTTCTATATCCTCTCTGCCACAAACATCAAATCTCATAGACTTCAGTACGCGACAAAGGCCCTGCCTCTGCTCCTTAGTTATCTGATTTACCTTTTGGTGAGCTGGAATATTACTGCGCCCGACCACAACAGCAATCATAGCCTTTGGCAGAAGCTTTGAGAGCGAATTTAAAAAGTCGCGGTTCAGGTTTTCTGAAAAGTCACGGCTGAGTCGCGCATCAAGCATCTCAAGGCTCAAGGCCGGCTTTAAATCAAGCTCAATGTAGTAGTTCTGCGGGTTTTCCTTTAAATGCGCGCTTGCACTAAGTGCTATCGGACCCGATACTCCAAAATGGGTAAAGAGCATTTCACCCATTTCCCTGTAGATGCATTTATTATTTGACTTATTATAAAGCGAAAGCTTTATGTTTTTAAGGGACAAGCCCTGCATTTCTTTACACTCGCCGCCAGCTATTTTAAGGCCTACAAGAGAGGCGCGGGTAGGCACAATGCTATGCCCTGCGGTTTTAGCAAGCCTATATCCATCACCTGTACTACCCGTTTTTGAATAAGAAAGTCCACCCGTCGCAACTATAACAGAAGCACTGAAACACTCTTTTCCCGACTCTGTTTTAACACCTTTTATTTCGCCGTCAGAAATAAGCAATTCTTTAACTGTATCGGTCAAAACCTTTACACCGTACATATCGCAGTAGCGGCGCAGAGCATCGGCAATATCCATAGCTCTGTCTGACTGTGGGAAAACTCTGTTTCCCCTCTCGGTCTTAAGCGGCACGCCGAGACCTTCAAAAAGGTTCATTGTATCCTCTGGGGAGAAATTCCCAAGCACACTATAAAGAAACTTAGGATTTGAAACAATGTTTTTTAAGACTGTTTCAACATCGCAGTTGTTTGTTACATTACATCTGCCCTTCCCCGTTACAAGAATTTTTCTTGCAGTTCGGGGCATTTTTTCTATAAGCAAAGTGTTTTTGCCTAAAGAAGCGGCTGTTCCTGCCGATAAGAGCCCTGCGGCACCTCCGCCTACTACAATTACATCATACATTTATCATATTTTCCTTTAGTTGTTACTATCGTAAACCTCATACTCTTCCCAGAACTGCTCAAGCTTTTGCAGTTTTTTGGAAACCTCATCCTTACGGCGCAGACCAAGCGACACTATAAGGGCGTTTATAAGGCTTAATGGAGCTACCAGCGAATCGACAAACGAAGCCATATCGCTTCTCGCAATAAGCATATTACCGGCAAATTCCGAAAGCGGAGAGCTTTTACTATCGGTAATCGCGATTACCTTAACATTTTTCTCAGAGGCATATCTCATAGCGCTGACAGTTCTTTTTGAATATCTCGGGAAGCTAAGACCGATAAGAACATCGTCGCTGTCGATTGAAATAATGCTTTCAAAAACATCTCCCGAGCTTGTAGAGCCTACAAGCTTAACATTATCAAAAATGTGATTTAAATAGAAAGCGAGGAAATTTGCAAGGGCCGACGAGCTGCCCGTTCCGATAATATAGATGCGCTTTGCACCTATTATTGAGTCGACCGCTCTATCAAAGTCCTTTTTATCCATTTCCTCAAGGGTTTTTCTGATCTTCTCAATATCAGAATGTAAAACCTTATTAGGAACGTCGCCAACATCAAACTTACTGCTTGCAACCTCCATTCGCTGAACGGCAGTGAGCATATTACGGCTTACGTCCTGAAGCGCCTTCTGAAGCTGAGGATAGCCCGAAAAACCAAGCTCGCTTGCAAAGCGGACAACGGTTGACTCACTGACTCCTACCTCAGCGCCGAGCTTTGCGGCTGTCAGGTAAGATGCCTTGTCAAAATGGTCGATTAAAAAGGTTGCGATCTTCTTTTGTCCCTTTGAAAAGGACGGCATTTCCTGCCGAAGCCTCACAATTATATCGGTTTTCACACTATCCCTCCCCTCTTAAAGCTTGAATTTATTTCATAAATTCCTTATATTCAGCCAAAACCTCTTTGGTTTCTCCCTGGCGCATTAAAACGCCGTTATTGAGCCAGATAATATGGTCGCAGAGCTTTTGCAGAGTGTCCATACTGTGTGAAACGATAATAACAGTCCTTGTTTTATCGCTGATAAGCTCTTTGATCTTTTCGTAGCTCTTCTTTTTAAACTTTTCGTCACCGACACTCAAGACTTCGTCAATGAGCATGATATCGGTTTCCATTATGGCGGTTATTGAAAAGGCAAGCTTTGAATACATTCCGCTTGAATAGGTCTTGACTGGCTTATCTATAAAAGCGCCGAGCTCAGAAAACTCGATAATGCTATCGAGCTTTTCCTGAATTTCAGACTTTTTAAAGCCCATAAGTAAACCCGAAAGGAATATATTTTCTCTACCCGAAAGGTTTGTTTTAAAGCCAACGCCTATTGAAAGCAAAGAAACTGTTTTTCCGTAAAGGTTTATATCGCCTTTATCTGCAGAGAAAATGCCCGCAATGGCACGAAGCAGGGTTGATTTACCGCTTCCGTTTCTGCCTATAAGTCCTACTACCTGCCCTTCCTCAATATCAAAGGACACGTCCTTTACCGCCTCAAAAACATCGAGCTTATTTTTACCAAAGGTAAACAGGGCTCTTTTTGAGCTGACTGATTTAAGACTTCTGTAAACAACCCACAGATTTTTAACTGAAATTGCCTTACTCATTAAATCACCTTTGTATAACTGTTTTCGTATTTATAAACAATGTGTATTCCAAGCGCCGATATAAGAACTCCCGCCACAAGCCAAATTGCGAGCGCAACAAGGTCGGGTGCGCGGTTGTAGAGCATTACATCTCTAAGCGACGAGATTACAAGCGCAACGGGGTTTCCCTTTTCGAGCAGACCCGAGACGAGCGGATGCAGTTTTCCAAGCTTGCTTTCTATCGAGTAAAAAACGCCCGACATATAGAAAACAAGTCTTAAAAGCACCGTTACAACATTGGAAAGATCCTCAATAAATACGCCGAAATGCATAAATATAAGGCCAAAGCCAAAGGTTACAAGGAACAGAACGACCAGGATAAAAGGAATATACAAAAGATTTACGCCTATCTCAATTCTGTCAATAACCATTGAAACGATTACAATTCCGAAAGAAATGAGCATTTTAAAGAAGTTTACATACATCTTGATTAAAATTAGGGTGTATTTCGGAATGTATATCTTTGTTACTGTGCTTTTATTGGCTTTTACAAGCTTAACGCTATTGGTTATGGTTCGGTTAAAGAAGTCCCAAGCGGTAAGTCCTATAAAGACGAAAACCGGAAAATTGGGTTCTCTGCTGCCGAAAACTATCTGAACCACAAAGGAATAGATAAGCATAAACAAAATGGGATCCAGAATCCACCAGAGCCAGTTAAGATATGAATCCGCAACGCTTGATTTAAGTTCCGCCTTGGCGGCATAAACGGCATACGGATTGTACCGTTTAAGATCTCTGAAAAATCTTTTCATCATCTTCTCCTATTTTAAGAAAACAGATTTTCAAATTGACTTATTGCTGTCTTGTTATATTCTTCAAAATCAATATTCATCGGCTTTACCTCGCCTTTATCGAAGGCGGCAAAACCCTTTAAAAGACCCTCTTTGCTGTTTTCGACCATTGTTCCGCCATGCGCATTTAGCATCGCTTTGGGTCCGTCCATCTCGGTACAGATAACGGGAACGCCTACGCAGTCTGCCTCAAACATTACGAGCCCCAAAGCTTCATATTTCGAGCAAAGAACAAACAGGTCGCATTTTTTTACTATCGGCATTGGGTTTGCAATTGACCAGAGGCAAGCTATATTTTGACTGCAGGGCTTGCTGTTGGCGTAAGCCACAGTTTTATTGTAAAGCTTACCGCTGCCGCCGATAATGATTAGATAGCTGTCGGGGTTTTGCTCGTTGTACTCAGCGAAGGCATCAATGAGCATATTGTGTTGCTTTTCTGCTGAATATCTGCCAACTGAGATAAACTTTTTGCCTTTTGCATTTAAAATTCCCTCAATGCCCGCGGGGTGATGAACGCTACTGCGGCTACCCTTTTGATACTCAATAGGTTTACAGCTGTTTTCCATAAACTTATTAGCATCAAAGGCGTTGCTTACAACAACTATGTTATCCTTTTTGCCACTTATCTTAGCGGTTGATTTTGCCATAGCCTCTGTTACAACTGCAACCTTATCGTATTCTCTATAGGCAGAGCGGATCGTGAGCCTATGCTGGTTGGTTTTTGAGGCAAGCTCCTTTTGCATATCGCTGTGGACAAATATCATCTTCTTTGCCTTAAACTGCTGCAGAAGCTTTATGATATACTTATCATAGCCGCTGAAATTAACAACATAGTCCATCGAAAAATCGGTAAAATGCTTTTTAAATTCTCTTGCATAGGCACGCTCGACATAGCGCTTTACAAAGCCGTTTGTTCGGTTTAGTTTATAGAAGATAACAAAGGCAAGAGCCTCTAAAAATGTATAATTGATACCGCTTGAAATGCTGAAAAGCTTAAGCTCCTTGGGGAGAAAATCAAGCCGCTGCGGATTTTTTGTAAACGCCGACTGCTTTATAGCAAAGTAATAATCGCGCTCATTAAGATCAATGCTGCCAAGAAGGTTTTTAAAAGCGGCGGTAATGCCGTTCTGTAATAAGGCTCCGCAATACAAAAGAACTTTAGGCTTATTGTTTTGCTCTACCCTCATAGTTTTGCAGGTTTTTTCACCCTTTAAAACACAGGAGAGGATATTTTTAGCGGCGTCCTTATTATCATAGGTGCAAAATCTTTTAATAAACTCGCTGTCGTCATAATCCTTGGGAGAGCTGAGGGCTGAAACAAGCTCCTCAGGTGTCGAGGTGTTTGTAAAAGGAAGTTCAGAGAGCGGAAAATAAAAGCCTCTTGAGCTATCGTACTGCTCTCTGTCGGGGGTAAACAGAACTATTTTCTTTCTTGTATTGGCATAGTCAAAGAAAACGCTCGAATAATCGGTAACCAGCGCATCACAACAGGAGAGCACCTCATACGGCTCATATCCTTCGGGAAAAGCCTTGATATGCTTATATCCGCTGACATCAGCCGTAGCCCTTACCATAGGATGAAGCTTTAAAAGCATAACCTGCTTTTCGGAGAGCAGAGCGTCAATCTTAAGGAGGGTTTTCTTCATCTCGTTAAGAGAGGCCTCTAAATTCTTGCCGATATTTTCAACCTTCCAGGTTGGCATATAGACAAACAGTTCTTTATCGGCATACCCTATCTTTTTCTTTATCTCGTCTGTGTTCTGATTAAAGAAAACCGAGTTTCTGGGGTAGCCCTCGCAGAGAATTTCGCCCTTGAAAAGATTGTCGATATTATAGGACTCAATCATTTTCTCGCGCATATAATCATTAGGGTAAACGAGGTAATCCGAGAAAAGCAGATTTCTCTGAATATTGCCCATCGAGTGAAGCTCAAGGGCGTTATGCTTGCCCATCTTTTTAAGGGGAGTTCCGTGCCAGGTGTTTGTGTAGACCTGTCCGTCCTTTTTAATATAGGCGCGCGGTAGCGAGGTGTCGGTAAATATGTAATTTACCATTGCAAGAATTTTAAAATACCTAAATGAGCCTTGGCGGATAATTTTAACACCTTGGACGTCATATCTTTTCAAAAGCGCCTCTGCCCTGCCCTTTGTGTTGGCATCAACAGAGAGGTAGACCTTTTTAGCTCCGTAATTTCCGCTTTGAAGCTCTTTTAAAAGGTAAAAGATATTTCCTGCAACATCAAGCCCGTTTCTTGACTCGAAAATAACAGTATCCTTTTTTATTTTAGAGCGGTAGAAAAAATGGCAGTAATAGCTGGTCTTAACAGCCGATGTAAATGCTTTTTTCCCTTTTTTCGCAAGCTTAATAAGCTTTTTTATCATTTGATGCACTCCTCTAATGCGCGCTTTGCACTCTCAGCGTCATTAAATGTGTTAAACCTCTCGTTAAAAGACTTATACTTTTCGTCGTAAGAGAATTCTTTTTCTGTTTTTCTTATTATTTCACAAAGCTCGCTGTTCTCATAGGCGATGGGTCCGGGAAGCTCGTTCATATCAAGATAGAAGTCGCGCATCTCGTTTTTGTAAAGCTCGTAATCGTACATAAAGAACATAATGGGACGCCTTAGATTTGCGTAGTCAAAAAACACGCTTGAATAGTCGGTAAGCAGCATATCGCTTATGATATAAAGCTCGTTTATATCATCATAGCGGGAAACATCATAAATAAAGCCCTCATAGCTGCTCAAATCAAACTTATCAATGATAAAATAGTGTGCTCTGAAAAGGATAACATAATCGTCCGAAAGTTCCCTTTTAAGCATCTCAAAGTCAATGCCGATATCATAGTGGAAACCTCTGCCGCGCTCGTAATTATTATCGCGGAAGGTGGGCGCGTAAAGAAGCACCTTTTTATCCTCGGGTATTTTAAGCTTTTCTTTAATGCGCTTTGCGTCCTCCTCGGTAAATGAAAACAAAAAGTCATTTCTCGGGTAACCGCACTCGATAAACTTTTCTGCCTGCTCCTCTATTGAGTGGTCATAGGCAGAGCCTATCTTCTCGGTGTAAAACTTTGAAGGAGAAAGGAAATATGTAATTTTTCTGCCCTGCGAATGATACTGATCGTGAATTTCGGAAAGCTTCTGAGCCTTACTGCCCTCGCTCTTGATATCACAGCCGAGGCGCTTTAGGGGAGTTCCGTGCCAGGTCTGAACAAAGACCTGTTCCTTTTTGGGAGTTATATAGGTGAGCATGGTCGAGTTGGTAACCCAATACTTTGCTGTTGCCAGCACCTTGAGATAACCCTTTGTGTTATATTTTACAAGCTTGGTGTTAGGATTTTTAGCAAGGTAAGCATACTTCTTTGTATTGCGCACAGACCATATAAATGTGTAATCCTTATAGCGCTCGTCATTAAGCGCGGCATAATACATCGCCTTGGGGCTGCAGGTAACAAGCCTGCCCTGAAAGGACTCGAAAAGAATGGTATTTTCCTCAAGGGGAAGCTGTTTACTGAACTTTTTATAGGTAAGCCCCCTCTTTGTATAGACAATTTTCTTATAAAGCTTATGAAAGATGGTGCTTCTTTGCATAATTTTCTTTATGCGTTCTTTTATCTTTTTCACTTATATTGCTCCTGAAATCAGTCTTTAAGGTCTTTCTTTATCTGAGTTGTGGAAATCTCGGGGGTGCGCGGCAGGTAAACTACCTCGCAAGAATCCTTAAGGAAGTCAAATTTGCCTTCCCAGTCATTTCCCATAACAAAAGTGTCAACTCGAAATTCCTTAACGTCGGTTACCTTCTGCTCCCAGCACTCCTCAGGGATAACAAGGTCAACGTAGCGGATAGCTTCAAGCATCTTTTTGCGCTCCTCGTATGTAAAGTAGCACTTTTTCTGCTTGCTGTTCCAGTTAAACTCATCTGTTGACAGAGCAACGATAAGATAGTCGCCGTGCTCTTTAGCGCGTTTTAAAAGATTGATGTGTCCGTAATGAAGCAGGTCAAAGGTTCCGTAAGTTATAACTTTTTTCATTTTAGTTTTCCTCCGTTTTGGTTAAACCTATATGTTTTAGTACTCTCTCGCATCCGCCGCCTGCAAAGGAGTTTACAAGAGCGTTACATTTTTCTCTTTGCTCTTTGTAATCATCCTCGCCGCGAGAAACAGATGCTATGAAATCCATAAATTCTTCTTCACAATCTATATGACATCCGGGCATAAGACCCGATATATCATCTACAACAAAGCCGCGATTTTTGCGGTACTCTTCAAAATCAAGCCCTGCAAATGCTATCGGCCTGTCAAGCATCAGAAAGTCGAAATAAATGCTCGAGAAGTCTGTAACAAGCGCGTCGCAATGGCTCATAAGGGAATAAAGGCTGTACCCCATCTTACAAATATCATTGTCCAAAACATAAAAAAGATTTGAATATGCTCTGCGAGGTAAAACGGCATCGTCCATAGGGTGCGGCTTTATTACAAGCAGCATATTCTGCTTTTGAAGCCGGGTGTTTACACGCTCCAAAAAATCGGTATGATAAGGATTTACCTCGTCATAATGAACGTTATCGTTTTTATTAAGGCGGCTGGAGCTTGAAAAGGTCGGGAGCCAAAAAATAACCTTGCTATATTCAGAAAAACTATCAGGCTTTTCGGTTTCTTTAAATATATCGTCGCATCTCGGCTGAGAGGTTAAAATAACCTGCTCGTCCCTCGCGCCAAATGCCCTTTTCATAACATCTGCAAAAAAAGGTGAGGTTGCGATCACATTTGTAAAGTAATTTTGTTTATCGTTTTGGTGCCCTGCCTCTAATCTGCCAATTCGCTTTAGCGGCATACCGTGCCATAGATTGACAACCCTTTGGTCGCGGGCGGGCTTTATTGGGTATTTGCCAAAACTGTAAAAAACATACTTTGAAAAGAGGAACGGCACAATTCCCTTTTTAAGCGAAACGAATTTAACGTTCTCGGGGGCAGATTTCTGATACTTTTCAAACTCATCGGTCGAAACGGTTATGTTAAACTCTCGGTTGTACCCCTCTGAGATCATATAATCATACACAGCCTTGACATTATCGCGAAAACCGAGATTTGAATAAAACAGAACATTATGGGATTTTTTGGGAATAAATTTATTTAAAAGAGTAAGCGGCAAAAAAAGAATTTTTCCCGCCTTTTTTAATATACTCATTTTTTATCCTCTCAAAAATTTTTGATAGACAAACCGCCTGAGTGCAGTAGGTAAAAGCGCTACCGCCGCTCTTGGCGCTTGGCACAAGAAAGCTTCTTTAACGCCGCAAATGCCAAGAGCGCGCATTTTTTTATAAAACCTGTTTATGCTTTTAACGTAAGCCACTCCGCCGCGGCGAGAGTACATTCCGCTGCCTGTCCGCATAAAAATAAGCGGCTCTACGCAGTTTGCGGCTTTTGCACCCTTTGAGAGCACCCTTGCAAAAAGCTCGTAGTCCTCAAAAAACTCATAATCCATATAACCGCCTGCACTCTGTATAACAGACTTTTTGTAAACTACTGCAGGGTGGTTAAATGGGTTACGTTTTTTTAAAAATGCCATTATCTCATCGTGGGTCTGAGGAACGCTCCTCACCTTGTCGGCATCGTCGGGCGTTTCTTTAAACTCTAAAACCGCCGCGCTTACAATATCGGCATCGGTTTTTCGCATCAGTATAAGCTGTTTTTCCATTCTGTCTGGCTTAGCTATATCGTCACTATCCATTCGAGCAACTATCTCGTTTTTACAATGAGAAAGCCCAAAATTCAGCGCTCTGCCAAGCCCTACATTTTCGGGCATTGACACGCACTTGATTTCAAACCTTTTCTTAAGGTTCTCTATCTCGTCTAAAAGCTCTTTGCCCACGGGCCCGTCAAGCACAAGGACAAATTCATCCGGCAAAACACTCTGACAAAAAACGCTTTCAACGCTTTTTCGGAGAAACTCTGCTTTTTCCCTGTGGTACACCGACATAAGCACGCTATAAGGCTCAAAAACGGGTGCTGACAAGGCAGATTCCTCCTCTCGCTTTGCGGCAAAAACCACAAAAGCTCATATTTAATATATGATACCACAATCGCCGCTTTTTTGCAAGCATTTTACCCTCTTTATTAACGTTAATTTAAAGGAATTTTATGCAAAACTTAACGCCAAAACAAAACGCTTAACAAAAGCCGCCGTTTTTTGACAAATTTTCCTGCAAAATTTATAAAAAGTTTAAAGCGAATGTTTTAATTGAGGCTTAGCTTTGTTTGCAATCCCCCAGTCTCCGCTCGCGCGTTGTCAGCCCCCTTCACACAAAGGGGCCCAAAAAGAAAAACACAGAAGCGGGTTTCGCTTCTGTGTTGTATAGCTTAGTTCCAGAGCTTTGCGGGATAAATTCCCTCAAGCATTTTCTCATTGAGAGCATTTTTAACGTCAACAAGATCCTCTTTATAGGTCATACCGTACCACTGGTCCTCGGTTTTTAAAACCTTGGCGTCAACCTTGCCCTCATCAATTAAGCGGCTTGCAACCGAAGGCAGATAGAACTCTGCTTTAAGGGGGTTAATTCCCTCGTTTTTAAAGGTGTCAAGAAACTCTTTGAGTTGAATTTCAAAATGCTCAAGGGTCTTCTGAGGAAATGCCCAGCAGTTCATTGAAACGAGAACATTCTCGTCAAGGCGAGTCCAGCTCTCTCCGCCGTCCTCAGTAAACTCGATGCCGCCGTTACGGCACTCGATATGTGTGCGTTCGGTAACAGTTGTAAGGAAGCTGTTATCGTCAACCTCGCAGATTCCTCTCGAAGTTGAGCCGTTCTTTGAAACTGTGTTCTTAAGAACAAAACCTGCCATAGCGATGTGCAGCTTATCCTCAGCCTCGTTATTGTTGTTTACTAAAAATTCGTGCAGCAGCTTAAAGCACTGAGGTCCGTAATAGTCATCGGCATTGATAACAACAAAATCCTCTTTAATTGTGTCCTTACCGCACCAAACGGCGTGACCTGTACCATATGGCTTTGTTCTGCCCTCGGGAGCGCTGTAGCCCTCGGGAAGCTTTACAAGCTCCTGCATAATGTAATCGGTTTCAATATACTTAGAAATTCTATCGCCTACAACCTCTTTAAAGTCAGCGGCAATTTCATCTTTGATGATGAAATAGACCTTATCGAAGCCTGCTCTTTTAGCGTCAAAAATCGAATAATCGATAATAAGCTCGCCTGCTGGGCCTACGGGGGTAAGCTGTTTAAGTCCTCCAAAGCGGCTGCCCATTCCCGCAGCCATAATTACAAGTGCTGTCTTTTTGTTTGCCATTGTAATGCCTCCTGCATAATTTTCGAGATTTATTATACCCCTTATTTTTACAGTAGTCAAGCGGTGTTGTTTTTATTTATCTCTTAAATAATTTATTTATTTTAATCTTTACATATCGAATTTTTTATGCTACAATTTAATGTACTAATTCGAAAGGATGATTTTTTATGGCTGATATGAACATCAAGGATGCAAAGCCCTTTTTAGAATACAAAGGTCGTCCGCTTGTCAGATGCGGCAAGACCCTTTATTACGGAAACCTTTATGACGACTATGTTGTTATGATGCAGATCGTTGATACCGTACCTTTCGGTGATATGAATTTTGCAGGCAAGATAATTGTTCAGCTTCTTAATACCGACCCCAATGCAGCCCCCACCGAGCTGGTTATCAAAAAAACCGACACCCGCGGGCTTTTCAATGCTATTGACATTGCGGCGGTATGGCTTGACACCGCCCTCGAAGACAACTAAACTTTACACACGGTGGTTACTTTTGTTTCCGCCGTGTTTTTACTCTGAACCCTAAAGAAGAGGAAAAGTTATGGAAAAATACATTGGAATTTATAAGGCAGAATCCTTGGAAAAACGCCCTTTTATAAAGCCTTCTGAGGACATTTCCTTTGAGGTCAATGCCGAAAACGTAGGAGAAAAGCGTTTCCGCCTGTTTTTCACGGGCGAAACCAATATTCACTACACCTGGAAGAGCGAGCCTGACTGTTGGGTAAACTACGGAAAGATTGACGACTCTTTAAGCAGTAAAGACACCTACCGCGCCCAGTACTGCGTTAAGCTCGAGGGCTGCGACTATCCTAAAATTCTTTACAAAAAGGTGCTTGGCGAGGCTAATTTAAACTACCTTCCTGCCAGCTATTTTGACTCACAAAAATGGCAGCCTGTTCTCTCTTACCTGCCGCTTGGCGACTTTACTGACGACTGGAAATGCGGAATATTTGTAAAGGGTGAGAACATAGTTAAAAAAGAGGGTGCGCGCCTTGTAATGCGCCTTGAAATAAGGGAATATCAGCGCGGAGTCAGCCGACACGACATAACCGTTCCCCCTACTCTTGTTTACGAAATTAACTTTCCCGAGGGAAATTACGATTGGCAGGAAATCACAAAAGATATTGTTATCCCCTCTACAACCTGCTCGGTCTGCGTTTTCATTGAGGCTGAAAACTTTGAGGGAAATCTTTATCTTGAAAGCCCTTACATAATTTCCTCAAACGGCTTTAACATTCTCCCCGATTTTTGTGTGAGCGGCAGCCAGCGCTCTATCTACAACTGGCTGGGTCAGAACCTTTCCAAGAAGGAGTGGCCCCGCTTTGAGATCTCGGCAAACGGCGAGGTGTTTTTCAGCGGCGAGCTTTTTGAGCGCTGCCACAGAAACTCCGAGTGCGAAGTCAATATTCCCGACGACTTTTTGAAAAACGGCAAAAACACCATCACCATAAAGCTTACCTCTGATTTCAGAGACGCTCCTCCCTACTCTATAAACGAGGTAGCTCTCCTAGAGGAGCCGAGGCACGATTTTGACCTTATCTCCTGCCCCGATGTTATTACTGCAGGTTCTCCCTTCTCGCTCCTTTTGCAGATAAACCGCCCCGTTTCTCTCATCCTTGAGAGCGACAAGGTTTATAAATTCGATGACGAGCCTCTTGTTTTTGAAAAAGAGGGTCTTGTTGCAGTGCGCCTTATCTGCGACAAGGTTGTAAATGACTTGACCTTTACACTTAAAAGTGACGAGCACAGCGAGCAGTGCTCTGTTATGCGCTCAGTTGAAAAGCCTATTGATGATAAGGTTATCGTCGGAAGCAGCGATATGGTTTATGTCAATCAAAATCCCGAGCCTATGGACAACTTCCTGCGCTTTTATATGGGCAATCAGATCGGTAACTTTATTACAATTCGCCCCGTTTACCGCTGGTCAGGCACAAGAAAATACAATCCCGAGGTATTTGAGAAATTTGTTCCTCTTATGAACAAGATGGGAATGAAGTTTGCAAACCTTACCGACGGACGCGAGCCTAACGGACAATGCGCAAATCCCCCGATCGAAGTTTTGGAAAAGAGCTATGACGGCATTGAGAGCGGATTTTTGGGCAGACAGAAGCACGAGCAGGACGGTGCCTACAACTATTGGTTCTACAACGATTTTTCCGACAACTACGACCGTGAGTTGCACTACGACCTTATGATGAAGAATTTCCAGCAAAATCTTGATACCACTTCACATTTTGAGCATGCACCCGGCGAGCAGTTCTTTATCGGCGAGGAGCTTTCTATCTTCAAGCACAAATACCTGCCCGACGATATGCAGGGAATGAGAGATTTTGTTGTCAGCCAGATAAGAGATAACAAATACAACAACACAAGGCACACTGGTCCCTCGTTTATGTTCAAATACATTTATGATGCGGGCTATGACTGGGTCGGTGGCGAGCTTATGTACGGGCCCTTTGAGCCAGTTATTGCGGCAATGCGCGGCGCTTATCGAGGAAACAAAAAGGACAACGGACTTGGCGCTCACCTTGCGCTTCAGTGGTCTACATATCCTCACGATGTGGCCGAGAAATACCGCCGTTTCCGCCTTGCGCTTTACGTCTGTTATATGCACGGAATTACCGACATAAACACCGAGGAAGGCATAACTCACATTGAGGAATACTACTCGTATTTTAACAGATTTTCCGATTGCTGTCGCTCCTTCTTAAAACAGCAGCAGGACTTCTTCCGCTATATCCGCACACATACAAGAAGCGGCGATTTTTATGCGCCCTTTGCATTCCTGCACGGAAGGTGCGACGGCTTCTCCTGCTTCAACAAATCAAGAATTTGGGGCAAGGAAAACTGGAATTTCTGCGGCAGCGAACAGAGCTGGGATTTAATTAAAGCCTTCTATCCCGTCAGCGAGCTTGACGGAATTTACCGCCACTTCTGCCCCTCCGACGAGCCTGTTGGTTTCTTTACGGGCACTCCCCGCGGAAACACCGACATTATTCCCATCGAAAAGG
This sequence comes from uncultured Oscillospiraceae bacterium, assembly GCA_964508295.1. Lineage (GTDB taxonomy): Bacteria > Bacillota > Clostridia > Oscillospirales > Ruminococcaceae > SIG578. The sequence continues at coordinate 21,933 of CAZDSQ010000018.1, forward strand.
GTCAGTTTGACAGATACAAGGCTATCTCCTTTGCGGCCTACAACAAGGCAGATAAAAATGACTTTGACAATCTTATCTCCTATGTTGAAAACGGCGGAACTCTTATTATGGGCTGGCCGCATCTCTCGGTTACAACCGACAGAAAAAACATTGAGGAAGGCAAGCTTACCTACATAAATCACAAGCTTGTTGACTTGGTTGCGGGCCCTCACGCAGTTTTTGCCCGCGATTTCTACTGTGGCAAGGCTATCGACGTTTGCAGAAATGTAAAGTACGATGACGTTATTGCAACAACCGATTCGGGACTTCCCCTCGCCTTCATAAAGAGCTTCGGCAAAGGCAGAATTTACTTTGTAAATGCCGAGCAGTATCCCTCATATGAGGGCGTAAAACCGCTTTACGATGCAATTATTGCCGAGGTTTCCGACAGCATCAACGCTCTAGAGCCGAGCATCATCACCTGCGGCGAGGATGTCGGCTACACGGTTTACGAGCAGGCTGACGGCTCGCGTCATTTCTACGTGCTTGCAGTTGACTGGTACAGAGATCCCGATTTTATGAGAAAAGCAAATCTCAGAGTCGGCCGCGAAAAATATGACATTGACGTTCCCTTTGGCAGTATGCTTAAGATCGTTGTTAAGGACTCAGTTGCGGTCTGGTCCGAGGACGAGAGCGTTGAAATTCTGCTCATTACCGCAAACATCATAACCCTTCAGGGCTACGGCAAGACCAAGATCAAGATCGCTTTTGGCGGAAAGCTTGTCGAACGCGAAATTGACTTTACAAACAAACCGCTTCAGGCTATCACTCTTTAATTTTAACGGAGGCTTTATTTGTGAACAACCAACAGCTTCTTAATATTGCATCCCGTCTTGGCTACAGTATGCAGAAAAACGGTGCTGAAACCTTTAGGGTTGAGGATTCCATTGCAAGAGTTCTCACCGCTCTGGGAGCCACAGACATAAATGTTTTTGTCATTAACTCCTGCTTTATGGTTTCAATGACATCTAAGGAAGGAACTGTCGTTTCGGAGATGCGCAGATGCACCGAAAAGTCCACCGACCTTTACAAGATTGACAGACTCAACACCTTATGCCGCAGAATTTGCAGCGAAAAAATGGATTACGACTCCATTATTGCTGAAATCGACGACATTGAGAGCAAAAAGGCTTACCCTTTTATTGTAAAGTTAATTGGCTTTACAATCATTTCCGCAGGCTTTTGCTTTTTGTTCGGTGGCGGGCTTTTAGAGCTTGCGGCGGCGCTTATTGTAAGCGTTATTGTTTATCCCTTGGTTTACTCAATGGACAGACTTGCAACAGGAATATTCTTTAAAAACATTATTGCGAGCGGCCTTATTGCCCTGCTTACAATTCTGCTTTCGGCATTTTTGTTTGAGGTGCAGGTTGACAAGGTGATTATAGGAACGTTTATGAACCTTGTTCCCGGAGTTGCTCTCACGACCTCTATGCGAGACATAATTGCCGGCGACCTCATTTCAGGCAAAAACACCCTTACCGAAGCGCTTATCATAGCGCTTGGTATGGCGCTCGGCTCAGGTTTAGTAATAGCAAGCCTCGGCTTTTTGATGTAAGGAGGGGGTTTATGGAAATTTTGAATTTTGTTATCACCCTGCTCTTTGCATACATCGCCTGCCTTGGTTTTGGCTTTATTTTCCACATTCGAGGAAAGCTATTATTCATAACCCCATTCGGCGGAGTTATTATATGGGGCGCCGAGCTGCTTTTACAAAATGTAATTTCAAGCGTTGTAGTAAGGGCGCTTGTGGCCACCATGGCGGCGGCAATTTTCTGCGAGATAGTCGCCAGGGTTTTGAAAGTTCCCGTAACCGTTTTTATGATCATCGCAATACTTCCCCTTGTCCCAGGCGGCGGTATTTATCGCACGATGGAGGCCTGTATAAAAAGCGACTATACTCTTTTTGCTACAAAGGGCATTGAAACCATCGGCATCGCAGGCGCAATAGCCGTAGGAATGCTCCTTATTTCAACCTTTTTCAGAATCGGCACTACAATAGCAAAGCATTTTAAAAAAAGAAAGCATAAATAAAAGAAGTAAAAACAGCCGCTTTACAGCGGCTGTTTTTTCGTGCTCTTTTTTACATTTTTTGCATTTATCTTTACATTGCAAACTAAATGTGGTATAATTTGGACACCACATAAAACTCCAATATTGTATTTTCCACACAGAAGTGGGCATTTTACTTCGGTAAAAGTGCTGACTTCTTATTTCGCATTTCTGTGTGGAATGTGGAGTTTTGTGTGGTAGCAAATCGAAGTCGAGCATTTTTCGGTGTGTGCGGCTTCGGCTGCGCACACTTTTTTATTATTTAGGGGGATTTTTATGTTTGACAACATCGGAAGCAAAATCAAAACATTGGCACAAGTTGTATGCTGGATAGGTATTATTGCATCGTTTATTATTGGTCTTATATTAATGGGACAAGATGATGGCGCAGTGTTCATCGGTTTATTAGTGCTGATTTTCGGTTCTTTGTTCTCTTGGATAGGTTCATTTATAACTTACGGTTTCGGTCAGTTAATTGAGAATAGCGATATATTAGTAAAGCAAGGTAATAAGACTCCTTCTACACCTAACAATGCTAACACTAACAATACATACACTACACCTGTTCAACGGATCAAACATCAATGGATGTGTGATGGTTGCGGTAATATGATAAGCGAAAATATCTGTCCGATATGCGGTAAAGGCAACAAAGAAGTAAGTGATAAACTTGATACCCTTAACAAATGGAAAGCAGAAGGTTTGATTACCGAAGAAGAATATCAACAAAAGGTGGACAGTCTGAAATGAGCAAAATTAAAGATAATCCCATTAACTATGTAAAATTGTTTTCTTTATTATATTTAGGAGCAAACATTATTACAAAAATTATTTACTATATAATTATTGCTATAACATTCAATGTAGGGCTCACTTTTTCAGTATTTATAAGTACAATTACATCTGTTATTCCTATTATTCTCTTTATCATATATATTTTTAAGTTCTATGGAACTAACAAAACACAAATTTTATTACCAATATCATATATCGTTTCAATAACTATGAATTTATATAGTATGATACAGGATTTTAAAGATGCTTCAAGTGTTTTGTTTGGCGTTGTAAATCTTGGAATATCTGTGTTTTTGGTTATTGATTGTTTTTCTGATTTTAAGAGATTACATATATCCAAGAAGTTAGTAATCATCAGCGCAGGCGTAAGTTGTTTTTCTATCCTGTTAAACTTTGTTTTATCCGTTCTTAAAGGTTATGGTTTCTATGGTTTTTATATTGCTTCTTATCTGATTAGTCTGTCAGGTATATTCTCAATGTTAGCATACATCATTTTTTGGAACTTTGCCATTGATAAGAAAAATACATCTTCATTAGAGAATAACCTGGTATCACTCAAACAACTTTATGACAGCGGAGAAATCACTGAGCAAGACTACAATCAAAAGAAAACCGAAATACTCAATAACTTATAAAAACTGCTCGCACCAAAAAGGCGCGAGCAGTTTTTTTGTGATTTTATCTATTCATCTTTGGCGCAGGTCTTGCAGGGTTCTTTTATCTTTCTTATCTCGTCATAAGAAACCTCAATAGCATTTTTACCTGCACATTCTTTATCAAGGTGATATTTCTTTCCCGTTGGCGTGTCGTAGGCAATTCTGCCGATATTCTCGTCTGTTTCGTCCTCAACATAAACGCCGCTGTTATAGAAAATTATCTCTCTTTCGGAACTTGTTTCGTCAGGCGGCAGAACTCCGCTGTTGTAAAAATTTATCTTTTCAGAACTGGTTTCTGCTTTGGAACTTACTGAGATATTTGAACTTGTTGTAGCTTTGGAGCTGGTCTCCGCTTTAGAACTTGTAGCAGTTTTAGAGCTCGTTTCTGCTTTTGAGCTGGTTTCATTTTTGCTCGAAAATAAATCCACGCTTGAGGTTTGCTCAGAGCTAATAGGCTCAAAATCATAGTCCCAACAGCCAACTGCAAAAACGGAAAACAAAGCCGCAACCAAAACGAGTAAAAACAAAGATTTCTTAATAAAATATCCTTTCATTATGCCATCCTCCGCAAAATGATACACAAATTATATCACTTAAATTCAATTTTATCAAGACTAAAGTGCGGGCTATATAGCCCGCGCCTTTTATGTGTTCTTTACTATATCTTTCCCGCATTTTGAGCAGTGAATTTTAATTTTACCCTTTCCCTTGGGAACTCTTAAGTGAGTGCCGCAACTGCATTTAAAATAGCGATGAGTCTTTCTCTCGGAAAACATTTTCTTGCGGAGCGCAAAAAATCTCTTAAACTTTTGGCTTACCGACATATATTTCATATTTTCCTGCTGACGCTTATAGAGATTTTTGGAAAAGAATCTGAAAAATGCATAGATAAGTATCGCCGTGCCTACAAGATGGAACACATCAAGAAACGGCAGATTTGACAAAAGGGTGCATACCAACGAGGCTATGATAAGAAACTTACAAAAAGCATCAATTCCGTTTCTGCCATACATAAAAGAAGCAAATCTATATCCCAAATTCTGAAAAAAGTTTTTCATTTTAGTTTTCTCCTCTCTCGGCTTTCTGTTTCTGAACGCTTTTTCTAAGCTCGTCCATTCTCAAATCAAGGTCGGCGCTTATCTGCGCACACTCAAACAGCTCGTCTGCCATTTGTTTTGTAAATTCGTTATTTTTCTTATAACAAAGCTGGTGCTCCAAGCTTGCCCAGAAGTCCATTGCAATGGTGCGAAGCTGGATCTCAACCTTCATCATTCGCTTTTGCTGAGCCAAGAAAATAGGAATCTCAACTATCATATGCAAGCTTCTATAGCCATTTTTCTTTGGCTTTGCAATATAGTCCTTCATTGTGATAAGCCGAACATCGTCTTGCTGCAACAGCGCTCCCGCAAGGGTGTAGACATCCTCGGGAAAGGAGCATATAACCCTGATTCCCGCAATGTCAGTAAGATTTTCTTCCATATTCTTAACCGAAACCTCAAGCCCCTTGCGTTCAAGCTTTTCCTTTATGCTCTTAGGATTTTTTAGTCGGGTTTTTATTGCGCTTATTGGGTTTCTGTCGTGTGTGAGCGAATACTCCTCGTTTAAAACATTAAGCTTGGTTTCAATCTCCATCATAGCGCATTTACAATAAGACATAAGCTTTACAAATTCTTTTGTCTGCTTTTCAATTTCAATATCCATTATTTTACTCCTTTTCATCATAGATATAAGTTTATTACATAAAAAGTAACAAAACAAGAGCAAAAAACAAAATAATTTGTAAATAAAAATCCACCCGCATAGCGGGTGGTTTTTCATTTTCGGGCATAGCCCTA
>CAZDSQ010000019.1:0-26306 GCA_964508295.1 uncultured Oscillospiraceae bacterium
CGGTTTACCGCATATCGCATCGAAGATATATCGCTCGTGCTTTGCACGAATATAGATGAGGCACACTTCCTTACGTAGTGTGCCTCATCGGGCGGCTTTTTTATTCTTCTGTATTTACCGGTTCTGTTGGTGTCTCAGAGTTTATTGGAGCTTCAGAACTAGTCGGGGTTTCTGTTTCTATTGGAACAGAGGTTGTTCCCTCCTCATTTTCTATGGGCACAGATGACTCATCTGTTTCTGTTGGAACAGATGAGATCTCATCTTCGCTTCCTGCCGGCACAGAGGTTTCGGTGTTAGTGTAAATTCCCGATTCTGTAGTGCCCTCAGAGGCAGATGACTCAGATGAGGTTTCATTTTCCACCTTGCTACCGGTGCTTATATCACTTGAACTCTGTGACAAGCTTGAAGTGATGTTTGACGAATAATTAGATTTTGAAGACGTGGATTGTCTTGATGATGTTGCATCCTCATTAGGAATGTAAATGCTTCCGTCATAACCCGAAGAAACATCATCATTCTGACTGCTTCCTGTGTTCTTTGTAGCAGAGTTTACATCAACTACCCTACTTTCACCGCTTCTTACCTTTCTTGCCATAACAACTAGGCGCTGATCATCATACTCGTAATAGCAGGTCGAGAGGGTTAATATGTTGTCGGTTGCCTTGACATCAACGGGAATGTTGAATATCGACCTTGCGCGTACACCGCTTATAAATTCCTCAAACATTTCGTTTGTGGTAAGGTTAAGGACATTATAATAGTCAAAATAATTTTCATCATTACTATTCACGCTACAGGTAAACACCGCAAAGATTTTCCAGTCCATTTCCTCATAAACGGTGTCAAACGAAATCAGGGGATGCTTACGATAATATGTAATAGCATTGCTTCCCTTATAGTAATTTTCAAGGTCTGAGAACATCTGGTTATCGCTCTTCATATTATGACCGTGCAAAACGGTATTAAAGTTGAGCTGATCATAACTGTTTCTGTAATCCATAAAGGGAGTGCCGTGGCGCTCCTTCTTTTTGTAGAAGTTATGAGTAAGATAAAAATCATTATCGCTGGTTTGCACGACAGGATAATTTATCTGGGTGTCCTCAATTTCTATCCATCCGACAACATCTTCATTTTCCTGATAGAGCAAGCCAAATTGCTCAAGATAGCCATCGGGATATTCGATATCAGCAGTCGGTTTCTCGGTTTTAAGAGTTTCAAGGCTGTTATAGAGATTTTTATTCTGCTGAATTCCAAAAAAGAAATTAAGCACAACGCTTGCCGAAACTATAAGAGCAACAAGAGCGGTAAGGAATACCGATTTTCTTACTTTTTCGCCCGTGGCATCATATTTATTCGGGAGAATGTTAAATGCAAATCTTGCCATTTTAGCCTTAAACGAATTATCCCCTTCCATTATAACGGGTACGCTCTGCTCCACGGTTTCTTCTGCGGCAGAATTACTAAACATAAGCTTGCCTTTGATTTCCTCAAGGCTTGCACTGCTATTTGAAATCTCGGAAATGGGAATTCTCTGGCAGTTAAAGATTGCGGCACCGATTATAATTTTTCTTATCATATCAAAGGCGTGCATCGAGGCAAGCTCCCTGATCTTTTCTCTTGTTTCGTTACCTCTGGGAGCCAGTTCAAATCTCTTTACCCAAACCGTCTGACTATTGCAGACCGCGATAAACACAAGACCTACCTGCTCGCCAAAGCTTGCGGCAGGGCCCGCATAGCCGGTTACTGCAACCGCCATATCTGAGCCTGCGGCTCTCATTGCGCCGACTGACATCTGGCAGGCGGTTTCAGCGCTTACAGCGCCAAGCTCTTTAAGGGTGGTTTTATCCACGCCCAAAAATTCGTTTTTTACACCCTCACTGTAGCTTGTAATTCCAAGCCCAAAGCAAAGAGAAGCGCCCGAAATATCGGTAATTTTCTTCGAAATTAAGCCGCCTGTGCAGGACTCTGCGGTAGCCAGAGTTATCTTTTCAGAAACGAGCTTGCTGACAACAGCGTGCTGAATCGATGGGCAATCGACGCCGTATACGGCATCGCCAAGTCTTCTCTTGATTTCCTCAACCGCCACTGCAGTGTTCTCGTCTGCCTCACTCTGAGTATCGGCAAAGGAGGTTACACAGATGTCTATTTTTCCGCCTTCGGCATAGGTTGCAATATTTGGAGAATTTTTCTCAATCATATCGTCAAGCGCGGTTGCGATAAGAGACTCGCCCATTCCGAAAACGTTAACCGTTTTAACAGAGCTATGTACCCCTGACATAGCCTTTACAAAAGGTTTTACCTCTTTTTCAAACATAGGATGCATTTCGTGCGGCGGTCCGGGGAGCAGGATAATACACTGGTTTCCACTCTTTAAAATGCAACCCGGCGAAAGTCCGTTGTCGTTCTTAAGCACCTGACAACCCTCGGGCAGCATTGCCTGACGAACGTTATTATCGGGCATTTTGTCGCCCTTTTTAGCAAAGTAAGCTTCAATCTTATCAAGAGCCTCTTTATTGACCGTGAGCTTTATGTCAAGTAGCTCGCAGACGGCGTCTTTGGTAAGGTCATCCTTAGTGGGTCCAAGACCGCCTGTAAGAACAACGATATTAGCGTAACTTAAGGCATCAGCAACGGTGCTCTTTATCGCCGCCTTACTATCTCCTACAGAGACCTGCTTAGTAACCTTTACACCCAGGTGCAAAAGCTGCTCAGAGAGATACTGTGCATTGGTATTTACCTGTTTACCGCTTAAAACTTCATTTCCAACGGCTATAATTTCAGCGTTCATATTTTTCCTCCGTTCTCTCTTTTTACCGCAAGCTAAAAGGCTGACACAAACTCGGTTTCGACCGTTTCGACCGCCTCGTCAACCAGCGCCTCAATATCCATAACACTCTCAACCCTTTCAAAGTCCGACAGACTCGGTTTGGTTTTGGGGTGCTTGGGAGTAAAGACGGTGCAGCAATCCTCAAACGGCTGAACCGATATATCAAAGGTTTCGATTTTTCTTGAAATTGCAACGATTTCTTCCTTGTCCATTCCAATAAGTGGGCGGAATGTAGGAAGCTCTGACACAGCGTCGGTACACTGAATTGCAGGCAGGGTCTGGCTTGCGACCTGACCCAAGCTCTCGCCCGTTATAAGCGCGAGCGAGCCGTTTTTCTCGGCTATCTTATTTGCAATTCTCATCATAAAGCGGCGCATAACAAGGGTTGAATACTCCTCTTTCACTCTGTCCCTTATCTGCTCCTGAATTTTGGTAAAGCAGACTGTATAAAGCTTAATTCTGCCTGTATAGTGAGTCATCTGACGAAGCAGGTCTTTAACCTTCTCAAGCGCTCTTTCGCTTGTGTAAGGCGGGCTTGCAAAGTGAATAGCGGTAAGCTCCAAGCCCCTCTTTGCCATCATATAGCCTGCAACGGGGCTGTCAATTCCGCCTGAAATTAAAAGCATTGCTCTGCCGCCTGTTCCGGTGGGGATACCGCCCGCTCCGTCGGTCTGAGCAGAGTGGATATAGGCAAATTTATCTCTTACCTCAATAACAACCGAAACCTCGGGGTCAATAACATCAACCGAAAGGTTGTGGAATTTAGAGAGCAGATAACCTCCGACCTCTCGGCAAATTTCGGGCGAGGTTAAGGGGAATTTCTTGTCCGAGCGCTTTGCCAGCACCTTAAAGGTCTTAGCAAATGAAAGCTGATCCTTTAAATACTCGGCGGCGGTTTTCTTAATTACGTCCATATCCTTTTCGATCTCGCAGGCGCGGCAAAAGGCGCTTACGCCGAAAACCTTGGACACAATGTCGCAGGCCGCATCCATATCAAAAAACTCTTCGCGCGGCTCTATTGTTACAGTCGACTGCGCCTTTTTGGCATCGACCTTTCCAAGATGCGCCATTCTGCGCTTTATATTTTTTATCATAGCGTCCTCAAAGGTGCTTCTGTTAAGACCTTTAAGGGCGATCTCGCCGTTTTTAATGAGAATGATTTCCTTCATTTGTTCCTCCGAACAGTTATTTTATCTTTTGAAGAGTGTTTAGTGCGTCTTTTATTCCGCAGAGCAGAGCGTCAACATCGCTCTCGGTATTATCGGCGCTGAAGCTAACTCTTATAGCGGTATCGACCGCCAAATTTGAAAGGCCAAGGGAAGAAAGCACGTGGCTACGGTTTCCCTTTGCACAGGCAGAGCCGCCCGAAATATAGATTTCCCGCTCCTCTAAAAAGTGGAGCATCGTTTCGGACTTTACCGCCATACTCGAAAAGTTGACTATATATGGGCAGGCATCGGTAGCGCTGTTTATTGTAGCTCCTTCTATCTCTTTAAGACCGCTGACAAGGCGGTTTGAAAGCTCTTTTGCCTTTTGAAAAGCTACGGGCATATTTTTCACTACCTCGTCGCAGGCCACTCCAAATGCGGCTATAGATGCGGCGTTTTCTGTTCCCGGGCGCATTTTGTTTTGCTGCTCTCCGCCAAAGATTAGGGGTGAAATTTTAGTTCCCTTTTTAACAAAGAGGGCGCCTACACCTTTAGGAGCGTGAATTTTGTGTCCACTTACGGTAAGTAGGTCCACGCCGAGTCTGCCTGTATGAACGGGTATCTTGCCGAAAGCCTGCACCGCGTCACAATGCACCAGCGCTTTAGCATTTTTTCTTCTCGCGGCGGCGGCTATAAGTGCAACGTCGTTTACAGCGCCTATCTCGTTATTTACAAGCATTACCGACACGATAATAGTTTTATCATCAACGGCCCGCGCAACATCGTCAGGGTTTATTTTGCCGCTTTTGTCGGGGTTTAGGTAAACCACCTCAAAGCCTCTTGTTTCAAGCTCTTTTGCCGCCTCTATAACCGAGGAGTGCTCGTAGCTTGATACGATTATCTTATTTCCGCGGCGACGGTGGGCGTGAGCCGCACCTAAGAGAGCGGTGTTGTTGCTCTCTGTGCCTCCGCTTGTAAAGAAAAGCTCTCCCTCACGGCAGGAAAGCGCCCCTGAGATAATTCGGCGGGCAGTTTTTATCTCCTGCTCGGCCTTAAAGCCGAGGGTGTGAAGCGAAGAGGGATTTCCAAAACATTCGGTCATAACATAAAGCGCTTTTTCTGCCGCTTTTTTGCTCACAACAGTCGTTGCGCTGTTATCAAGATAAACCATTTTGTTTCCCCTCCTCCTAAAATTTTAATCCACTCTATATTATACAACAGTTTTGCTACTATTTCAAGCCACTAATTGTGTTTTAACAGTTTATTCCTATCGCGATAATCGGGCATATATTTTTCTATAAGGGCATAAAAACTCTTGCCGTGATTTTTGTGCTTTATATGGGCAAGCTCGTGGACTATAACGTAGTCAACAGCCTCAAGCGGTTTTTGCATTAAAAGATAGGAAAAGCAGAGGCTGTTTTTGCCGCTACAACTGCCAAAGCGGGTGCGGGCAGAGGTGATTTTAATGCCGCTTGGCTTTAATCCCATAATAGCGCTGTATTCCATAACCTTTGCGGGTATGTAATCCTTGGCGGCTTTTTTAAGAGCGGCAATTTGCTCATCGCTCAGCGGGGTATAATTATCTCTGCGCTCTTTTACCCGCTCCATTGCCTTTTCGAGCCATTCTTTATGTGCTGACACAAATTTCTCAATTTGCAAGTCGCTTACAAAAAAGGGCGCTCTCACAATTACATCAAGGTCACGGGTTACCTCAATAGCGAGGCTCTTTCTCTTTGAGCGCACTATTCTATAATTGGTCATATTTCCTCCTCAGGCAAGATGGAGAGCATATCCTCGGTCAGTACCGTTATGCCGTTTTTAATTAGCAGGTCAGCGGCAACTCCGTTTCCCTTTATAAGCGTTCCTGTAAAGGTTCCGTCGTAAACCTCGGTAGCCGAGCAGGCGGGGCTTTTTGCCTTCATTATGGCATATTTACAGCCGTGCTTTTTAGCCGTTTCAAGCGCGATTTCGGCGCCTTTATTATACTCGGCAGTCTTATCCTCGCCGTTTTTGCTTATGACCCGCTCTCCCATTCTTTCGCAGGGTGTACGTGGGCAGCAAAGTCCGCCGTCCATCTCCGGACAGACAGGAACAAGATTGTGCTTTTCGGAAAGTGCAATAACCGCATCGCAGGGCTTACTCTTGCCGTCATAGCGGCAGGCTCTACCCAAAAGGCAGGCGCTGACTAATATGTTCATTTAATTTTCTCCCCGTTTAAAATAACCTCGGTCAAAATACTTTCTCTATAGGAAAGCTTCATCGAAAAGAAAGGCTCGCCTTTATCAAGCAGATCAAAGAAATAGTAATCGCCCTCCCAGAGATCCAGCTCGCGAAGCCTTGATTTATCGACCCATTCAAGCCTTCCCTCGTCACACTCCTTTATCTCGCCCTCAAACTCGGTGGCGGTAAAAAGGTGCATATAGTCGGTCGGGTACGGCGGGCAGTCAAAGGTAACTACAGCACGGTAGGCAAGGTTTTTGACTTTAAGGCCCGTTTCCTCAAAAATTTCACGCTCGGCGCACTCTTCGGGGCTTTCGCCCTCCTCAAACCTGCCACCTACGCCTATCCACTTGTCGCGGTTTACATCGTTTTCCTTTTTAATTCTATGAAGCATCAGGTACTTTCCGTCTTTTTCAATATAGCAAAGGCTTGTGTTTTGCATAAAACTACTCCATTTTAAAATATGTAAAAAATAACGCCTTTGAATTACAAAAGCGTATATGGTAACGGTTTATATAAAATTTAATGAAGTTTTTGCTGATGCAAAAATGAAGTAGCAAGCAAAACTTGCTATGAAGTATAGGCTTACAGCCTATATGAAGTAAAGTTTGCTCATTTCGCCGCAGGTGAAACTTCATACACAAGGTGTACTTCATTGCCGAAGGCAACTTCATTTGCCCGTGAGGGCAAACTTCATTGTGGCACACTCCGCAAGGAAGTGCGCCACAACGGCGGCTCTTTTATTATTTTTGCTGGGGTTTAAAGCTGTCCTTTAATGTAACCGCTCTGTTAAAGCAGTTTTCGTTCTTGGTGTCCTTGCAGAAATATCCCATTCTGACAAACTGGAATTTTTCTCCCGCCTGCGCAGTTTCCAAAGCTCTCTCAAGCTTTGCATTCTTGCAAACTTTAAGCGAATCGGGATTTAAGAAATCGAGGTAATAGCTGTCCTCGGGAATGTCGATAAGATTATCAACTGTAAAGAGGCGGTCGTAGAGCATAAGCTCGGCGTCAATACAATCGTCCGCCGAAACCCAATGGATAGTTCCTTTAATCTTTCTGCCGTCAACGGGGTTGCCGTTTTTGGTTTCAAGGTCGCAGGAGCAGATGATCTCGGTAATCTCGCCGTTTTCGTCCTTAATAATCTCGTCGCAACGGATGATATAAGCGCCCATAAGGCGAACCTCTCCGCCGGGCTTTAATCTGAAGAACTTGGGTGGCGGAACCTCGGCAAAGTCCGAGCGCTCGATATAAAGGTTTCTTGTAAAGGCAACCTTTCTTGTTCCTGCCTCGGCGTCATTGGGATTATTGGGCAGGTCAAAATACTCAGTCTTACCCTCGGGGAAGTTAGAAATTGTAACCTTAACGGGATCGCAAACCGCAATTCTGCGCTGGGCTGTAGCGTTGAGCTCTTCTCTGAGGCAATGCTCTAACAGAGCGTAGTCAACAACGCTGTATGCCTTGGAAACACCTGCTCTGCCGACAAAGTCAAGAACAGAAGCGGCGGTGTATCCCCTGCGTCTAAGTCCGCAGAGGGTGGGCATACGGGGGTCATCCCAGCCGTCTACCTTTTTGGTTTCAACAAGCTCTCTAAGATAGCGCTTGCTCATTACAACGCCGGTAACGTTGAGCCTTGCAAACTCATACTGATGGGGCGGCTGCTCAAAGCCAACGTTATCAACGACCCAATCGTAAAGCGGGCGGTGATTTTCAAACTCTAATGAGCAGAGCGAGTGGGTTATTCCCTCAATGGCATCCTGCAGAGGATGAGCAAAATCGTAAAGCGGATAGATGCACCACTTATTGCCCTGTCTGTGATGGTGCTGGCGGCTGATACGGTAGATAGCAGGGTCTCTCATATTCATATTGGGAGATGCCATATCAATTTTTGCACGCAGGGTGCAGGCACCGTCCTCAAACTCGCCGTTTTTCATTCTCTCAAAAAGGTCAAGGTTTTCCTCAACACTTCTGTTTCTATAGGGGCTCTCTTTACCGGGCTCGGTAAGTGTTCCTCTGTACTCACGCATCTGTTCTGCATTAAGATCGCAGACGTAGGCCTTGCCCTCACGGATAAGCTTTAGGGCAAATTCGTAACACTTTTCAAAGTAGTCTGAGCCATAGAAAATATTATCAGGCACAGCACCGAGCCAGCGAAGGTCCTCTTCGATGCTTCTTACATACTCGTCGTCCTCACGGGCGGGGTTGGTGTCGTCATAGCGCAGGTTAAACTTACCGCCGTACTTTTTAGCGGTGGCGTAGTTAATGTAGATAGCCTTTGCGCTGCCGATGTGCAGGTAGCCGTTAGGCTCAGGTGGAAATCTTGTCTGAATAGCCTTTACCTTGCCCTCAGCCAAGTCCTTATCTATAATTTCGTGGATAAAATTTGAAGCTATTTCCAAATTTAACAACCTTTCTGTTTGCCTTATTTTGCGTTTTCAAGTCTTTCTCTTACCTTATCTGCGCCGAGAATTTTCATAATCTCGTAAAGGTCGGGCGAGTTTCTTCTGCCCGTTATTGCCACTCTGAGCACCATACTTACGTCGCCGACGTGGCCCTTATAAAGCTCGGGGTTCTTTTTGTAAAGTTTAGTCTTGGGAGCAAAGCCGAGTTCTTCAGCGAGGTTTGTAACCTTGCCAAACCAGGTTTCCTGGTCATCATTTTGGTCATAAAGAGCACTATAGCGGTTTAAAATCTCAAGCTTGTCCTCAGCGGTTACAGTTTCGGGGAACTCGCCGCTCTGAGCAAAAAGATCATCATAGAAGAAGGAAACGTAAGCTTTAACCTCGTTCCACTTTGCAATGTCCTTACGGGGCTTTTCACAGCCTCTGCCGATGGAGAGTATCCTCTTGGCATACTCGGGGTCTGCAGTAAATTTCTCATAAAGCTCGCTATCGTTATCCTTTGCCCAAGCTGTAACCTGCTCGTAAACGTCCTCAGCGCTCATAACGCTGATGGTATTACGGCTAACGTCGATAAGCTTATCCATATCAAAAAGGCAGCCCGAGATGCTCATTTTATCGGGAGAGAACTTAAACTCATCAAGCGGAGCGGTGGGGTTGGCAATGCGCCATTCCTCAAAGTTGGAGTTAAGAAGCGTCATAATATACTCCATAACGCTGCCTGCCGAGAAGCCCTGCTCGTAGTAATAAGCAAGCGATGCCTCGGGGTCCTTACGCTTGGAGAGCTTACGCTTTGTGCCGTTATCAAGCTTCATAAGCTGGGCAACGTGCATATAATGCGGGAGCGGGAAGCCGAGTGCCTTAAAGAGCTGAACGTGAAAAGGCAGTGTTGCAAGCCACTCCTCGCCTCTTACAACGTGGGTAACGCCCATTGTCTTTTCGTCAACCGAGTGAGCAAAGTGGTAGGTCGGAATTCCGTCAGACTTGAGCATAACGTGGTCAATATCGTTTTCGGGGAACTCGAGTCTGCCTTTGATAAGGTCGTCTATATGGTCGGTCTTACTCGGATCGCCCTGCGAGCGAAAACGAAGAACGAACTTTTCGCCGTTCTTGACCTTCTCCTCAATCTCCTCATAAGAGAGGTTGCTACAAGCGGCATACTTGCCGTAATAGCCGAAGTTATCTTTATTTTGCTCCTGCTCTTTGCGCATTTCTTCAAGGCGTTCTTCACTGCAGAAGCAGGGGTATGCCCTGCCCTCTGCAATAAGCTTTTTAGCATAAGCCTTATAAATTTCAGCACGCTGGCGCTGGTAGTAAGGTCCATAAGAACCTACCTCGCCGTCAGCGGTTGCGCCTTCGTCAAAGATAATATTGTATCTCTTAAGCGAGCTTAAAAGAATTTCAACTGCGCCCTCGACCTCGCGCTTTTGATCGGTGTCCTCAATTCTGAGAATGAATGTACCGCCGCTCTGATGAGATAAGCGTTCGCAGGTTACTGCGGGAAAGAGGTTTCCAAGATGCACGAAGCCTGTGGGGCTGGGCGCAAGGCGGGTAACGCAGGCTCCTTCGGGCAGGTTTCTCGCGGGGTATTTTTTCTCTATCTCCTCGATGGTAAGTGTAACCTCGGGGTAAAGCAAGTCAGCAAGTTTTTTATAGTCTGCCATTGTTTTTTCTCCGTTTCCTTTGGCCTAAAATCGCACATAAATATACATATTATATTTTATAACTTATACGGTCCAATGTCAAGGATTTAATACCGCTAAAATGCTAATTTAAAATGACGTATCCAAGATTTAAGTAGGCTGCAAACAAAAGCCAGACAAGATAAGGAATTTGCAGGTATGCGGCGAGCGGGCTTACTCTGTAAAAGCGCACTATCATAACCACCACAAGCGCAATCAAAAGAAGCAACCAGACAAACGAAAGGGTCAGAGCGCCGAGGTTAAAGAACAGGAAGGGCCAGATAAAGTTGGCTATAAGCTGCAGGTAGTATGCCTTTGCCGCCTCATCGCTGTTGCCCTTTGATATGACAAGTGTTATCGAAACTGCCATAAGGGTGTAAAGGACAGTCCACACTATCGGGAAAAGTGTGGCGGGCGGAGCTAAGGGCGGTGCTTTTAGTGCGGCAAACTTTTCGTCGGCACGGGTAAGTAATCCTACTATAAAACCGCCGCCTAAGGAGAGCGCAAGGTTAAAGATAAACGGCAGAGGCTTAATTACAATGCTTTTTTTCATATTATTCCCCCAAATAAAGTTGTGTATTTAATTCTATTCGGGTAAGCGCCAAAAAAGCACAAAAAATAGAGCGGCGTAGCCGCTCCCTTTTTTGTTGCGATAAATAGCATTTTGTGCTAAAATATGTTTGGTGATGAAAATGGATTTGCCCAAAAGAAAGCCAATACGATTAAAAGATTTTGATTACAGCCAAAACGGATATTATTTTGTAACAATTTGCACCCACAACAAACAAAAAACGTTGTGTGACATTGTAGGGGAGGGGCTTGCTCCTCCCGAAATCATATTATCAAATTATGGCAAGGTTGTAGAAAAACAGTTGTTTAATTTAGAAAAAAGATATTGTAGTGTTAAAGTTGACAAGTTTGTAATTATGCCAAACCATATACATATTATACTTGTGCTTGAAAAAACGGGAGGAGCAAGCCCCTCCCCTACATTATCGGATATTATTTGTGCGCTTAAGTCTTTAACTACAAGAACGTGCGGGTTAAAACCTTTTTGGCAACGCTCATTTCACGACCACATTATCCGTGACGAGCGTGATTACCTCAAAATCTGGAACTACATTGACACAAATCCTGCAAAATGGGATGAGGATTGTTTTTACGTTCCGTGAATTTAAAACGTAGGGAATGGATTTATCCATTCCGTTGCGGCAGGGATGAATCCCTACCCTACAATTTGAGTGCGAATTAAAAAGGACTTGGGGAAATCCCCAAGTCCTTTTTGACTTTAAATATTGCAGAAATTAGTTGAGCTCTGCGAAGTACTTAATGGTTCTTACCATCTGGCTGGTGTAGGAGTTCTCGTTATCATACCAAGAAACAACCTGAACCTCAAAGAGATCCTCAGCGATCTGTGCAACCATGGTCTGAGTTGCATCGAAGAGAGAACCGTACTTCATACCGATAACGTCGGAAGAAACGATCTGATCCTCATTGTAACCAAAGGACTCGGAAGCAGCAGCCTTCATAGCAGCGTTGATGCCCTCTTTAGTTACGTTAGCGCCCTTAACAACAGCGGTAAGGATAGTGGTAGAACCGGTTGCAACGGGAACTCTCTGTGCAGAGCCGATGAGCTTGCCGTTGAGTTCGGGGATAACAAGACCGATAGCCTTTGCAGCACCGGTGCTGTTGGGAACGATGTTAGCAGCGCCGGCTCTTGCTCTTCTGAGGTCGCCCTTTCTGTGAGGACCGTCGAGAATCATCTGGTCGCCGGTGTAAGCGTGGATGGTGCTCATGATACCGCTCTGGATAGCAGCGTAATCATTGAGAGCCTTTGCCATAGGAGCAAGGCAGTTGGTGGTGCAGGAAGCAGCCGAAATGATGTTGTCATCAGCAGTGAGGGTACCCTCGTTTACGCTGAAAACGATGGTCTTAAGATCGTTACCTGCGGGAGCAGAAATAACAACCTTCTTAGCGCCTGCGTCGATGTGAGCCTGGCTCTTCTCTTTCGAGCAGTAGAAACCGGTGCACTCGAGAACAACGTCAACACCGATCTCGCCCCAAGGAAGATCCTTAGCGTCTTTCTCTGCATAGATTTTGAGGGTCTTACCATCAACAGTGATGGTACCTGCCTCATCGTCTGCAGCTACGGTGTGAAGTCCTTCGCCGATTCTTCCGCAGTAACCGCCCTGTGCTGTATCATACTTTAAAAGATGAGCAAGCATAGAGGGCTTGGTAAGGTCGTTGATAGCGACAACTTCATAGCCTTCTGCGCCGAACATCTGTCTGAATGCCAGACGTCCGATACGTCCGAAACCATTAATAGCAACTTTAACTGACATGGAATTTTACCTCCTAAAATTTTATCACATATTATTTTATAACAAAACTTCAAAATATACAATATTTTTTGTGATTTTTTTCTAATATTTTTTAAAATTGTGCGCATTGATAAAAATAGTAGATTTTTTAACAATTTTTCTATTGAATTTTTTACATAATTTTGGAATAATTTGTTGAAAAAAGAGGAAATCCGTTATATAATAAAATGAAATATGAATTTTGGAAAGGAGTGTGTAATAAAATGCAGGCAGAAAGCAAGCAGTTTCAAGAACTTATAAGAGCTTTTGAGTCTTCTCCCCTGGCGTTTGCCATATTGGACAGCGAGCTGCACGTAATTTACACAAACAAGGTCCTTTCCGAAAGATACCCCGACCTTCAGAACCCCGCAAGACTATATTTTCTCTTTAAAGGTGTTGACAAGCCTACTGTTTTGGGTTACCTGAAGGGTGAGCGCAGCTATGAGTTTACCTGCGATCTACCCGACCAAAAGGGCGCTAAGATAACCCTCAACGCTCTGTTTTCAGATGACGAGAATTTTTTAGGCGCGACTGCTCTTATCTCTCCAAAGGCTGATGCGCCCGGTTTTTTCCCCGTTGACGATCAGTCAGAATATCATCAGTCGGTAAACCGTGAATTTCGTCTCAGGCTTCATAAAATGTTCAGTTCCATTCATTACATCTCTCATATAGAGGACTTTGAGCCGAGTGCTTACTATTGCGAATCGCTAAACGAGATAAATCAAAACTGCTATCAGCTTTTGAGGGTGGGCAAAAATCTTGAAAAAATAGTGCGCCTCTCTGACAAAAACGAAAAAGCGTTTTTCCAGCTTGTGAATTTCACCGATTTTGTAACAAAGCTTGCCACAACTGTTATCAAGCTTAACAACAGCAAAATCCCTATAGATTTTGTTTGCAACTGCGGCACTCTCCCCGCAAGGATAGACCTTGTGAGAATGGAAACTGCGATTTCAAATATTATTCTCAACTCAATCAAATACACCCGCGAGGGCAACGAGGTTAAAATTTCCCTGAGCCACGTTGGTGACAATGCTCTCCTTTCGATTTCAGACAAAGGTGCTGGAATCCCAAAGGACATTTTAAGCAGGGTTGGAACGCCTTATTTCTCCTATTCTCACGGCGAAAAATTCTTGTCGGGATTTGGAATAGGGCTTTATCTTGCAAAAAAATATGTTGCTTCACACGCAGGAATTTTCTCTATTCAGAGCGAGGAAGGCGTAGGTACTACCGTTACCATTTCAATCCCGCTTGATATTGAGAAAAAAGACGGAGCGGTAAAGGAAATCACCTTTGAAAAGCCCGCTGTTTTTAACCCCGAGGACCGATTTTCAGAGACCAGAGTTCAGCTCAGCGAGGTTTTCTATTATCCCGAAATATAAAACAAAAAACTGCAGAAGCAACTCTGCAGTTTTTCTGTTTTATCAAATTGACATTATTTCCGACAAATGTTATACTTGATCCATACTTAAATAGGAGGAAAAATTATGTACGGAAGCTTTATAAAAAACACGGCAGGCTACGAAATTGACACCTTGAATCTGCCTACCTCTTGGGAATACATATACGAAAACAGAGATATTCTCTTGAAAATGGACCAATTTGGTCCTGTTTACGCTCAGGCGCATCCTCCCGGGGATATTGTGCTTTTCAAAAGAGAGCAGCACCAAAAGTTTTCGCCTTGGTTTATAAATATCTTCTCCGACAGCTTTGGCGGCAGAATTACAAACTTTTTCCGTCCCAACACCCTGTCTATAACAGGCGAGCCCACGAATGTTAATATAAAATTCCTTCCCGAAAGTGCGACCTATTCTTTTGAGTACGAGGGAATCAAACTCACAACCGAGTTTATAATCCCCAAAAAAGGCACAACCGTTGCTATGTGCTTTAAGGCTAAGAACATTTCTGACAAAAAGATATGCCTTGACATTATTCCCCAGCTTGTTCCCTATCTTAATGAGGCATCAATGGCGCTTTGGGACAAGTACGAGTGGTATCTTGACACCTCATTAAAAAAAGGTGACAACCTTATTTTCACAACCAAACTGCTGAGCGCAGATGCAAAGGATGACAAGAGAAGATGCGCAAGCTTTGCCCTTCCCTCAAACGACCTTGAAAACTTTGAGGTGAGCCTTGAAAAGTTTGTAGGTCAGGGCGACGCAACAAATCCCGAATGTAATCTTTACGGCGGGGACAGAAACTACGGTTATCCTCCTGTTTACGCCGCGAAATATAAGTGGGAGCTTAAAAGCGGAGAGGAAAAAGAGCTTTCGGCGGTTCTCACCATTGACGATATTAACACAGAGATCAATTATTTCTCAGCCGAGCATTTTGAAAACAAAAAGGCAGAGCGCAGGGCAGAGTTTGAGGAGCTGTTTAACAAAAGCCGAGTTAATACAGGTGACATCGAGTTTGACAACTATGTAAACTACTGGTTGCCACTTCAGATGAACTGGGTCGCCTCGCTTGACAGAGGCTGGCCGACAGGAATGAGAGGCTCGCGCGACTCTGCACAGGACTACTCGGCGCTCCTTTACTTAAACTCCGAGCATCCGAGGCAGATTATACTCACAATGCTCGAGTGCCAAAGAACAGACGGCTGGTTTCCCAGACAATACTCCGCAAAAGGCAAACACGGTAAGCACGACCTGCGAACCCACGTTGACGGCGGCGCTTTCTTTGTGGAATTTTTGCACAAATACCTTGCGCATACCAAGGACTTTGACATTTTAAAGCTTGAGATCGAGTGGCTTGACAGCGACAAAAAGAGCAGCGTTTTGGAGCATCTTATTGCCGCAACAGAGTACTACATAAAGGACGAGAACATCGGCGAGCACGGACTTTGCAAGATACGCGGCGGCGACTGGCTTGACGCAGTTAACACCGCAGGTTTAGAGGGCAGAGGCGAATCTGTTACCGTCAGCGAGCAGACGGTTATGTCATTAAAATACCTTTCTGACATTCTGCTTGCTCTTGACAAAAACGCAGATGTTAAGCATTATCTTGAGTTTGCAGAAAAGCTCAAAGAGAACATAAACAAGTACGCCTTTAACAAAAAAGACTTCTATAACGCCGTTTTCAACGACGACGGAAAGTGGATATTCTCGGATAACGACCCCGACGGCGAGAGCCGTATGTACGGCGTTTCAAACTACTACGCTATCATTTCGGGCGTTGCAGAGCGCGAAAAGTTCGGCAAAATTATTGAAACCGCACAGGGCTTAAAATGCGACAAGGGCTACAGACTTTTTTATCCCCATCTGGGTGACAAGCCTATCGCAAAGGTTGGCAGAATTGCAAGCGGAGATGTTCCAAAGTACCTTGGCGAGAACGGAAACGTTTACAACCACGGCTCGCAGGGCTTCTTTGCAAGGGCGCTTTCCGAGGCTGACGAGGGCGAAAAGCTTTTCGATATGCTAAAATGGATAATGCCCTATGACACCGAAAAGCACCCCACCGCCCTTACCTTTACCCCGCCCTACGCCATAGTTAACTGCTGGCAGGAGCTGCCCGCGTTTAACCACAGAGGTCTTATGTGCTTCCTTACCGGAAGTGTTGCAATGGCTATGCGCGGCGTTTACGAATGGATGTTTGGAATTAAGCCCACCCTTGACGGAATTGAATTCTCACCTTGTCTGCCCGAAAATATGAAAACTGCCGATGCCGAGTTTGAATACCTTGGCAAAAAGCACACACTTAAAATTGACGGTGAGAAGGTTTTCCTTGACGGCAAGCAGATAACCCAAAAGAGAAAAACTCTTATAACCGAAAAAGAGGTTTTCTTTGCAGAAATCTAAAGCAAAACACCGTATACTCGCTGAGTATACGGTGTTTTTTCAGTCTAAATTTATCTTGCGGTCTTTATAGTAATATTCCTTATCTCTTTCTGAGATCTCTCTCATAACTCTACACGGATTTCCTACTGCGACAACGCCCGACGGTATATCACGAGTCACAACGCTGCCCGCTCCGATAACGCTGTCGTCCCCAATCGACACGCCAGGCATAACAATGGCTCCCGCACCTATCCAGACGCGGTTGCCGATGTGAATAGGCATATTGAACTGGTAGACCTGCGCACGAAGCTCGGGGTCAATGGGATGTCCCGCTGTTGCCAAGGTTACGTTGGGGGCAAGCATAACATCGTTGCCGATATAAATATCGGTGTCGTCAACGAGTGTCAGATTAAAGTTGGCGTAAAAGTTGTTGCCTATATGTGTATTACAGCCCCAGTTTGCACGCAGAGGTCCCTCTATATAGCAGTTTTCGCCGACCTCAGCAAATATCTCCTTTAAGAGCGCCGAGCGCCTTTTCTCGTCTGAGGGGCGGGCGTTGTTAAAGTCATAGATAAGCTCTCTGTATTTGTAAAGCTTTTTCTGAAGCTCTTCTGTAAGGGCATCGCACTTGTAAGGCTCACCGTTTTTCATCTTCTGTTCAATATTCATAGCTTTTCCTTTATAGAGTTACAAATTCGGGGGTGTGTTTTAAGGCGGGAATTATCTTCTCAAAAACGTCGGTTGTTTTGATCTTAAGGCTGGAGGTGTTGATGCAGGGGTGGCAACCGAAATACTCAGCATTCAGAACATCTCTATCAACAAGCAGCCTGACCTCGCCCTCGCTGTCGTGCATAAGACCTAAAACGCTGGCAGAGCCTGGAGTTGTGCCGAGATATTTTTCCATCTGCTCCGAGGACGCAAAGGAAAGCCTTGCAGAGCCTATCTGAGCCGAGATGTCCTTGGTTTTAAAGGGCTTATCACCCGGCATCAGCAGGAGATAAAAGTTGGTCTGCTGGCGGTTGGTCAAAAAGAGATTTTTACAGGTTGCCGCGCCGAGAACTTTATCTATCTGCTCACAGACCTCCATTGTCATAGCAGGCTCGTGGTCAACTCTCTGGTACTCAATATTAAGCGAGTCGAGAAAATCATAGACCTGCTTTTCCTTTTCTATTCTTGCCTCAAAATCCTGAGGTCTGCCGTTTTCAAGTTTCATTTTTGCACATCCGTTTCGTTAAATTTTTCTGCTGCTATGGCAGGTAAAATACACTATCTGTATCTCGTCGCTTACACTTTTTATAAGCTCTGCCGCCTTTTTAAAGTTGCCCTCGTCAAGTGCCGAAAACGAATCATCAAGCACCACAAAGGGCTTCTCCTTTTCAAACATGGCGTCGATGAGCGAAAGGCGCAGGCATACGTCCATTACGCTCCTCTGACCCTCTGAGAACTGGTTTGCCGCTCTGCCCATTCCCTCTCGGTTTACTGTAAGGCTTAAGTCATCACCCATCAGGAAGTCAGATGCGCCCTCACCGAAAAAGAGAGAGCTGTAGCGCTCAAAGGCGGTGCTGATGCTTCCCGCGTATTTTTTAGAAAGCTCGGTTTTCGCGCTTTTAAGAAGGTCAATGGTTTTGAGCACAACATTATGGCGCGCTATATACTGCTCGCGCCTCTCGCGCTCGCCGTCGATAAGTTCCTCAAGCTCGTTAAGCTCAGCCCTGGCATTTGAGAAAGGCTGCATATTCTGCCTTATCTGCGCAAGCTCGGCGTTTAGGGTTTTGAGAATATCCTCAAGGCCCCGCTTCTTTAAAGAGATCTGCTCGGTTGTTTCAAAATCGTCGCTTACACTAATTTCGTTAAGTTTATTTTCAACAAAGCTTTGCTCCGCCTCTTTTTTAAGCTTATCAAGGCTTAGGCAAGCATCCCTGTACTTAGCGGCATCCTCTTTAATCTCTGACACCGCGACTCTAAGGTCCGCGGCATTTTCTATGCCAAGCGAGAGCAGGATAGAACGAATTTCAGTTTCAGCGCTCTTAATTTCTTTTTCAAGCGCTCTCTTTTTATCCGCCGCAGGCAAAACCTCGTTTATGTAGCGGCTGGCACTCGTTTTAAGAAAATCAAAGGTGCCGGTACGATCCTCAAACGAGGAAAAATATCCGCCCAAAAAGTCATCAATTTCTTTAAGGTACGAGTCATTTTGCTCTTTTGCAGCTTCTATATTGCTTTTTACAGAGTTAAGTTCATTTGAAACAGCAATCGCAGATTTTACCCTGTCGACTGCGAGGTTTACATCAGCATCGGGAGCAAAGCCAAAATCGCTTAAAAAGGCTTTTACCCGCTCGCGTTCACCCTCGCTAAGATTACCCGCGCCTATCATCTTTTTAACCGATGACAACAGCATAACCGCAATAAGCCCGACTGCGCCGACTGCGGCAACAACTATGCCCGCAATAAGCTCTGCAAAGCAGACGGCAATTCCCGCTGCAAGAACAAGAGCAGTCAGCACAAAGAGCGGGGCAAAATCGGTCTTTTTGCCGAGAGGCGCGGCGGTTTTAGAGGCTGAAAGGCGAATTTCCATTAAATCATCGTCGGAAACTTCTTTTTGGAGACGAACGCCGCTCAGCTCCATCTGGTTTTTTAGTGCATCAGCCTTTTTGCAAAGCTCTGTTATTTGATTTGAGCATATATCGGCATCTCTCAGTTTTTCGCTGATTTCGCGAAGCTCCTCTTCTGAGGGGAGCGAAAGGGCAAAAAGCCTTTCAAGGTTTTTGTACTCTTCTTTTGAAAGCTTTGCCGCCTCGGCAGAAAGTAGCAGAGTGCCCTCATTATAGTCCCTTAAAAGCTCCTCAAGTCTTATGATCCGGGCATCTGTCGGAAAAGCGCCGCGGTACTTTTGTTTTAAAGCCTCATTCTCTTTTTCGAGAGCGGCAATCTGTGCTTTGAGCTTCTCATAATGCTCAAGCCTTACCGCGTCAGCCTCTTCTCTGGCGGCAAGCTCAAGCTTTTTATTAAGTGCAGAAAGCTCTGCGGCAATTTGTTTGCCCTGTATATCGAGCTCCTGCGCCCTTTGGGAGAGCCTTAAAAACTCCTCGTTATCCTTTTTACAGCGCTCGCACTCAATTTTAGCCTGCTCGATTTTTCTATCTGATTTTGCGATCTCACCGTTTTTTGTGTCGAGGTCTTTTCTTAGATCCGTGAGCTTTTTGAGTGCCTTTTCGTAATCGTCAAAGTCATCGGTGGCATCAACCATATTGCTGATCTTTGAGCGGACAGATGCAGGCAACGCATCAAGGCGGGGCTCACCGTTTGAGAAAACGCTCCTCTTAAAGCCGTCCTCATCAACGCCGAAAATTTCAAGACCTATCTTTTCGCTAAAATCTTTGCATTCTCTGCCGCTATCTGCATCAACAAGCTGAAAGCTATCGCGGGAGGCGCTGTCACGGTCAAAAAATCGTATAATGCGGTAGTTTTTATTGCCGAGCGAAAAGGTTAAATGACCGCCGAATTTTGAGTTATTCCAAGGGAAATACCTTACCCTTTCGCTGCTCTCTACAGTTGCGGTTCTTTTATTGGCGGTTTCCATACCGTAAAACATAGCCTTTATAAAGGCGGCGAGGGTGGTTTTTCCAAAGCCGTTTTGCTCGTAAATGCAGGTTACGTCCGAGGAAAAATCAATATCGTAGTCAGAAAGGCCGCCAAAGGCTGAAATATAACAACTTAAAAGCCTCATACCTTACAGCTCCTCCCCTCTTATTGCACGGATTCCGAGCAAAACGACCTCTTGTTTTTGCTCCTCTGAAAGCTCGCTGCTGAGCACCTGACGGACAAATTCCCCCTTTAGCGAGATATCGTTTTTAAAGTCCTCAGCGCAGATTTCTGCCCTACTTTTATCTTTTATTTTAGCAAAGAAAAATTTGCCCTCAAGGTATTTTAAAAGCTGGTCGGGTGCTTTATTAGCATCGAGATTTACGCTACCCGTTAAAACGACCTTTACCATATCCTGCTCTCTTGCACCTGCATTTTCAAGCTCAGTGTCAATTTTTGAGCGTATCTCAGAATACTGCATAAGCCCCGAAATATCGACAGATACTTCAAGCATATTTCTTTCTGAAAGGCCGCTTACAAAGGTGTACTGCTTGACTTGGGTGTCAACAAGGTAAAAGCCCTTTACGCCGCTTTCATCAAAGCCGCGGCTTTCAAGACAGCCGCTATAGGCGTAAACTCCGCGCTCATCTATTTTGCCCTCGCTATGCTCGTGCAGGTGGCCGAGTGCAAGGTAGTCTATATTCTTGCCGCGAAGCGACGGCAGATTTATCTCAGAGGAAATATCGCCGTGCATAACCGCTATATTAAAGCGTTCGGGGAAAAGGCTCAGGCTTGTGTAAACAACATTTGCATTGCTGCGGCTGAGCGCTATTCCCGAAACGGTTACGTTATCATAGTCAAAGCTCGTCCAGCTATCAGAAAAGAAACGAAGGTTATCGGGCAGAGCTTCAAGCATCTCAAAAGGGTTACTGCTATCGTGATTGCCGGGGAGCACAAGAAAATCGACACCCTCTGCCGCCGAAATAACTGATGCGACAGTCTGAACGGTGCTTTTTGTTACAGAGTTATGGTCAAAAAGGTCGCCCGCGACTATTACGGCGCGCACGCCGCTTTTTACGGCATAATCCGCAAGTTTTTCAAACGAGCGCACAAGCTCGGCGCGCCTTACCCTTGCCTTTGCTCTGTCAAGATTTGTTTCGAGCTTGGAGTCGAGATGCAAATCCGCACAGTGAATGATTTTCATTAAATCCCGCCTTCGTTTAAGATAACTTTATTATACAATATTCGCGCCGTGTTTTCAACAACAAAAAACGGCTTTACTTAATAAGACATTTTATAAGTATAGTAAAAAGCTAACTGAAAATTTCAGTTAGCTTTTTAAATTTCGCTATATATGGGCTACGCCCATGCGATATATTTACCCTGTAAATGCGATATAACCTTTGGTTGCGATATAATATAAATTCCTCATTTGCGGGCAGCAAATATATCGCGCGCGAAAGCGTATATCGCATTGTGATGCAATATATCGCAAATTCCGCTTGGGAATTTATATCGCTACCATTGTCCTTAAGGACAATGGGCAAAGTTGTTTTATTCAAGCTCAAAGGCGCCTGTGTAAAGCTGATAGTAGGTGCCCTTTTCGGCGATGAGCTTATCGTGGTCGCCACGCTCAATGATTTTGCCGTGGTCGAGCACCATAATAACGTCGCTGTTCATAACGGTTGAAAGGCGGTGTGCGATTACAAAAACCGTTCTGCCTTCCATAAGCTTATCCATACCACGCTGGACTATTGCTTCGGTGCGGGTGTCTATCGACGAGGTTGCCTCGTCCAGAATCATAACCGGCGGGTCGGCAACGGCGGCTCTTGCTATTGCAATAAGCTGGCGCTGTCCCTGCGAGAGATTTGAGCCGTTGTTTGAAAGCTCGGTGTTGTACCCCTCGGGAAGCCTTGTTATAAAATCGTCTGCGCCCGCAAGCTTTGCGGCAGCAATACATTCCTCATCGGTTGCGTCAAGTCTGCCGTAGCGGATATTATCCATAACAGTTCCCGTAAACAAATTAGTTTCCTGCAGAACTATGCCGAGAGACTGGCGCAGGTCGGATTTCTTTATCTTGTTGATATTTATGCCGTCGTAACGAATCTTACCGTCGGCAATATCGTAAAATCGGTTGATAAGGTTTGTGATGGTGGTTTTGCCCGCTCCCGTTGCGCCGACAAATGCAACCTTCTGACCCGGCTCGGCATAGACCGAAACGTTATGCAGAACGTCCTTGCCCTCTTCATAGGCAAAGTCAACGTCGGTAAGGCGAACGTCGCCGCGAAGCAGAGTGTAGGTGATACTGCCGTCGCCGTGGGGATGCTTCCAAGCCCATTTGCCTGTATGCTTATCAACCTCAGAAATGTTGCCGTTTTCGTCAACCTCAACGTTGACCAGAGTTACATAGCCCTCGTCGGCCTCCGCAGCCTCATCCATAAGGGCGAACACACGGCTTGCACCTGCCATACCCATAACAACAGAGTTTATCTGCTGGGAGACCTGATTGATGTTGCCCGTAAACTGCTTAGTCATATTAAGGAAGGGCACCAAAATACTGATGGAAAACGCCATTCCTGAAAGGCTTAAATTGGGGAGTCCTGATAAAAGGAACAGACCGCCTGCCATAGCAACCAAAACATACAGAATGTTTCCGATGTTCATAATGATAGGGCCAAGGCAGTTTGCATAGGCATTAGCCCTATAACTATCTTCAAAGAGCTGATCGTTTATCTCGTCAAAATCCTTTTGGCACTCTTGTTCGTGGCAGAAGACCTTTACGACCTTTTGACCGTTCATCATTTCCTGAACGAAGCCCTCGTTTTTGCCCATTGCCTTTTGCTGACGGACAAAGTACTTAGCTGAGCCGCCGCCTATCTTCTTGGAAACGAGCATCATAATGATAACACCGACTATAAGAATCAGAGTCATCCAGACGCTGAAATAAAGCATTATGCAGAAAACTACGATAACGATGACCGAAGCCTGAATAAGTGAGGGAATAGCTTGGGAAACGAGCTGGCGCAGGGTGTCGATATCGTTGGTGTAGTGGCTCATAATGTCGCCGTGCTTGTGGGTGTCAAAATACTTGATTGGGAGATTTTGCATTCCGTCAAACAAGCGGCAGCGCATTTTTGATAAGAAACCCTGGGTCATATAAGCCATAAGCTGAGTCTGGGTGGTTATGCAGATTATGGAAACGATATAAAGGCTTGCAAGTAGCAATACCATAGGGATAATTTCCTCTTTTGCCGATGCCCAGTCCCCGCTCACAAACCATTTTTCAATAGATGCGATTACGTTCTGAATAAACAGCGAGGGAATTGCAGAGGTTGCCGCAGAAAAGAGGATACAAAGAATTGCCAAAGGGAAAAGCACGGGATAAAAGCCGATGAGCATTTTTAAAACTCTGGCAATGGGGTTTTTGCCCTTTTCAAACTTCATTTTAGGTTTATTCGGCTTCATTTTCTGCACCCCCTTTAGTTTGCTGATCATATACCTCTTTATATATCTCACTTGATTTTAAAAGCTCGCTGTGGGTGCCTAAAGCGGATATCTTGCCGTTATCCATAACTATGATAACATCGGCATCCTCAACCGATGCGATACGCTGAGCAATGATGATTTTTGTAGTTTCGGGAATATACTGTTTAAAGCCTGCTCTGATAAGGGCGTCTGTCCTTGTATCGACGGCGCTGGTAGAGTCGTCAAGAATTAGTATCTTGGGTTTCTTTAAAAGGGCGCGTGCAATACAAAGCCTCTGCTTCTGGCCGCCCGAAACATTAGTTCCTCCCTGCTCTATTTTAGTTTCATAGCCGTCGGGGAATGACATAACAAAATCGTCTGCCTGCGAGAGCTTACAAGCCTCACGAATCTCCTCGTCGGTAGCCTCTTTATTGCCCCAGCGAAGATTTTCGTTAATAGTTCCTGCAAAGAGCAGGTTTTTCTGAAGCACCATTGCAACTGCGCCTCGAAGTGACTCAATATCGTACTCGCGGACATCTCTGCCGCCGACACGGATAGTGCCCTCGGTTACATCGTAAAGTCTGGGAATTAACTGAACAAGGGTGGTTTTGCTAGAACCTGTTCCGCCGATAATTCCAACCGTCATACCCGAACGTATTTTGAGATTTATATCCGAGAGAGCGAATTTTTCCGCCTTCTGCGAATACTTAAAGCTAACATTATCAAACTCGATAGAGCCGTCCTTTACCTCATAGACAGGGTTTTCAGGGTTAGAAAGCGCAGGCTTTTCTGAGAGCACCTCGCAAATTCTCTTAATCGACTCGGTTGACATAGTTATCATAACATATATCATCGAGAGCATCATAAGCGACATAAGTATCTGCATTCCGTAGGTAAGCATTGCGGATATCTGACCGATATCAATAAGGCTTCCCTTGCTTGTGACAGTCATATAGGAGCCGACTATAAGGACAAATATCATATTGAAATAAACGCAGAACTGCATAAGCGGTGTGTTGCAGGCTACGATTCTCTCAGCCTTTGTAAAGTCCTTACGAATCTCATCCGAGGACTTGCCGAACTTTTCTTTTTCGTAATCCTCTCTTGAAAAGCCCTTTACAACACGCATTGCGCGGACATTTTCCTCGATAGACTCATTAAGTCTGTCATATTTTCTGAAAACTCTTCTGAAAGCAGGCATAGCCTTTCTGCTTATCATAATAAGGCCGAAAGCAAGCACGGGAATTACAACAACAAAGGTCGAAGCAAGTGCGCCGCCCATAATATAGGCCATAATAACCGAGAAAATGAGCATAAGAGGACTGCGGATGGCAGTTCTGATAATCATCATATACGACATCTGAACGTGCGAAATATCGGTCGTCATACGTGTTACAAGCGATGACGACGAAAATTTATCTATATTCTCAAAGGAATAACCCTGAATTCTCTCAAACATATCGTGGCGCAAATTTTTTGCAAAGCCCGCCGATGCCTTTGAACAGGCATAGCCCGCTATTGCGCCGCAGGACAGCGAAAGGCAAGCAAGGACAGCCAAAAACACTCCGATTTTCACGACCTCGCTCATCTCAGCTCCTGCCTTGATTGAGTTAACTAAATTTGCCGTTATAAACGGAATAAAAACCTCTATAACAACCTCCATAGTAATAAAAAAGAGGCTTACAAAGGTCGGCTTTTTGTATTCTCTTATACATTTTGCAAGCTGTTTTAACATTTACGCTCTATTGCTCCTTTAATGGTATAAATAACTACAACATCTTAACTCTATTATTATAAGATTTTTATAGTGCAAGGTCAAGGAATATTTTGTAAAGTTTTTGTTATAAAGCAGAAAATCGGCGCAGCTTTACTGCTGTTTCTTATAAGGATGTCTTTCAGGCCCCCTCTGACAAGGGGGCTGGATTCTGCCAAGCAAAAGACTGGGGAGAGAATATTTCTATTCTATTTTCTCTCCCTCCGAGCAAAATCAAAGATTTTGCCCGCCTCCCTCGTCAGAGGGTGGCAAATAAAAAGGTCGAATTCATTATGAATTCGACCTTTTAAAAATCTTTGTGAGTAAAGGTTGTTTTTTACAGACCTAAATCCTCAACATAAAGCTCTCTGACAGCGTTTTCGTCATCTTTGGGAGCATATTTCTCTTTGAGGAACTTTTCAGCAACCTGCGGGAAGAGAGCGTAGCTCAGTACATCTTCTTCACATTTTGCCATATCGCCTGCTTCCTTACGGTATTTCTCCATTTCGGGCTCAAGAAGGTCTGCGGGGCGGCAGGTGATGACCTCGTCATCGCCGATTGCCTTTTTGCGAACCTCCTCGTTTACCTTACCGGGAACGGCACCGTACTCACCTCTTAAAAGTCCCTTAGACTCTTTGGAAACCATCTTATAGCGCTCACCCATAAGAACATTGAGAACAGCCTGAGTTCCGACTATCTGGCTGGTAGGAGTAACGAGCGGCGGGAAGCCAAAGTCCTCACGGACTCGGGGAATCTCGGCAAGCACCTCATAATATTTATCCTCAGCGTTCTGCTGTTTGAGCTGGGAAATGAGGTTCGAAAGCATTCCGCCCGGAACCTGATAAAGCAGAGTGTTAACATCAATTTTAAGGACCTTGGGGTCAAGAATTCCCTCTTTTGTGAGCTTATCGGCGATACCGCGGAAGTAAGATGCAGCGTCGCTAAGCTTTTTAAGGTCAAGACCGGTATCTCTCTCGGTTCCCTGCAGAGCGGCAACAAACGCCTCGGTTGCGGGCTGAGAGGT
This sequence comes from uncultured Oscillospiraceae bacterium, assembly GCA_964508295.1. Lineage (GTDB taxonomy): Bacteria > Bacillota > Clostridia > Oscillospirales > Ruminococcaceae > SIG578. The sequence goes on from CAZDSQ010000019.1 coordinate 26,228, forward strand.
TCCGTTTCCTAAGGGAGAAAGCGCGCAGTCTACGATATCAACGCCTGCCCAAGCGGCCATAAGGTTGGTCATATCGCCG
>CAZDSQ010000020.1:0-26218 GCA_964508295.1 uncultured Oscillospiraceae bacterium
CGAATATAGCTGAGGCACACTTCCTTACGGAGTGTGCCTCAAGGTGTCCTTTTTTGCGTTTATATTCTTGCAACTCCGCTTTTTCTTGCAGCCTCGGCAACTGCCTTTGCAACGGCGGGGCCTACGCGCTCGTCAAATGCGGCGGGCAGTATGTACTCGGCGTTAAGCTCGTCGTCCGAGATAAGTGATGAGATGGCGTAAGCCGCGGCGAGTTTCATCTCCTCGTTGATGTCGCTTGCGCGAACGTCAAAGGTTCCTCTGAAAATTCCGGGGAATACAAGAACGTTGTTGATCTGATTGGGAAAGTCGCTTCTGCCCGTTCCGATAACGGCGGCACCGCCTCTTTTAGCAACGTCGGGCATAATTTCGGGGGTGGGGTTAGCCATAGCGAAAACCACAGGGTTTTCTGCCATTGTTTTTACCATTTCCTCGGTAACAAGGTTAGGTGCGGAAACTCCGATAAAGACATCAGCACCCTTTAAAACGTCGGCAAGAGATCCCTTTTCTTTGTTAGGATTGGAAATTTTAGCCATCTCTGCCTGAGCGGCGTTTACTCCCTCGATACCGTCATAGATAGCGCCGACCTTATCGCAGAGAATGATATTCTTAAGGCCCGACGAAATGAGCAGCTTTGCAATAGAGATACCTGCGGCGCCCGCTCCGTTAAGAACGAGCTTTATCTCGCTGATGTCCTTTTTAACAACGCGCAGAGCGTTGAGAAGTGCGGCGAGAACTACAACGGCAGTTCCGTGCTGGTCGTCGTGGAAAATGGGAATATCGCACTTTTCTTTAAGCTTTCTCTCGATCTCAAAGCATCTGGGAGCGGCAATATCCTCAAGGTTTATTCCGCCGAACGAGCCCGAGATAAGATAGATGGTGTTGACTATCTCGTCAACGTCCTTTGACTTGATGCAGAGAGGAAACGCGTCAACTCCGCCGAACTCCTTAAAGAGAACGCACTTGCCCTCCATAACAGGCATACCAGCCTCTGGGCCGATGTCACCAAGACCTAAAACGGCAGTTCCGTCGGTAACAACTAGGCAAAGGTTATGGCGGCGGGTAAGCTCGTAGGACTTATTTACGTCCTTTTGAATTTCGAGGCAGGGAGTTGCAACTCCTGGGGTGTAAGCCAGCGAAAGATCGCGGCTGTTTTTTGCGGGAACGGTCGAAACAATCTCAATCTTTCCCTTTTTTTCGTAGTGGAGAGCCAAACTCTCCTCTGCTACGGTCATTTTTTTGTCTGACATAGAGAAAATCTCCTTTCATATAGATAAGCATACACGAGTATTTTACTACTTTTTTGCAGTTTAGTAAAGAGCAAATGACAAATTTTTCACATAACATAAGTTAGTATTGCAAAATTTAAAATTATGTGGTAAAATAACTTAGACCAAAGGCAACGATTGGGAAAAGTAACAGAAAGCGCTTTTTTAAAGAGAGGCGCCCGTTTGGTGTAAGGGCGCTATTAAAGTCTTCTGCCAAGTGCCCCCATAAGCCCGCTCGGTGAAGCCGATATTTTTCGGTGGGTAGCCGTGTGCGACTGCTCCCCGTTAAAAGAGCGGCGGATATTTTAGTCCGCAAGTTACAAGACCGAGTGGAACCGCGGTACTCTACCGCCCCGGAAGCGCAAAGTGCGTTTTCGGGATTTTTTAATTTTAAGAGGTGATAGACTTTGTTTGACCGCATAAGATATGACATAAGGGCGATTCGCGAGCGCGACCCCGCCGCAAGAAACTCTTTAGAGGTGCTTCTTCTCTATTCTGGGCTTCACGCCGTTATAAATCACCGCTTTGCAAACTTTTTTTACAGGCACAAGATGTTCTTTATTGCCCGCCTTATCTCGCAGACCTCCCGATTTTTTACGGGAATTGAGATACACCCCGGCGCCACGATAGGAAAAGGCCTCTTTATAGATCACGGAATGGGCGTTATAATAGGAGAGACCACCGTTATCGGCGACAACTGCACCATTTATCAGGGCGTTACCCTCGGCGGTACGGGTAAAGACAAGGGCAAGCGCCACCCCACGCTGGGAAACAATGTTATGGTTGGAAGCGGCGCGAAAGTGCTAGGCCCCTTTACCGTTGGTGACAACGCCAAGATTGCCGCAGGCGCAGTTGTTCTTGACGCGGTTGCCCCCGGCGCCACAGCCGTCGGTGTTCCCGCAAGGGCAGTAGTCAGAAAGGGCGAAAAACCGCCCGCACAGGATATGGACCAGGTTCACATTCCCGACCCCGTTTCGCAGGAGCTCTGCCGACTTCGCGCAGAAATTGAATCGCTTAAAAAACAGATAAATACAAAGGAGAACCAAAATGAAAATTCTTAACACCTTAACGGGCAAAAAAGACGAGTTTGTTCCTCTTCATGAGGGCGTTGTAAATATGTACGTCTGCGGACCTACAGTTTACAACTACATTCACATCGGAAACACCCGTCCTCTCTGCGTTTTCGACACACTTCGACGCTATTTTGAGTACATCGGCTACAAGGTAAACTACGTTCAAAACTTTACCGACATTGACGACAAGCTCATCAACCGTGCCAACGAGGAGAACACCACCGTTCCCGCGCTGGCTGAAAAGTACATCGCAGAGTACAAAAAGGATGCCGAGGGCTTAAACGTTCGCCCCGCGACAGTTCACCCCAGAGCCACCGAGAACATTGACAACATCATTGCTCTTATCACCGCGCTTGAGGAAAAGGGATATGCCTACGCTGTTAACGGTGACGTTTATTTCCGCACCAAAAAGTTTAACGAATACGGCAAGCTTTCGCACCAGCCTTTAGAGGAGCTTGAGGCAGGCGCGCGAATCAACATAAGCGAGCAGAAGGAAGACCCGATGGACTTTGCCCTTTGGAAAGCTGCAAAGGAGGGTGAACCTTTCTGGCAGTCGCCGTGGGGCAAGGGCAGACCCGGCTGGCACATTGAGTGCTCGGCTATGGCAAAGAGCATTTTGGGCGAGACCATTGACCTGCACTGCGGCGGTCAGGACCTCATATTCCCCCACCACGAAAACGAGATAGCGCAGAGCGAGTGTGCAAACGGCACCTGCTTCTCGCGCTACTGGATGCACAACGGATACATCAATATTGACAACCGCAAGATGTCAAAGTCATTAGGCAACTTCTTTACCGCCCGCGAGATAGGCGAGGCCTACGGCTATGAGCCTATTCGTTACATTATGGTGTCATCGCATTACAGAAGCCCCGTAAATTACAGTACCGAGATTATCGAGCAGGCAAAGTCGGCTCTTGACAGGCTCTACACCTGCCGCGAAAATCTTGCTTTTGCAAAGGAACACGCCGAGGAAAAGGATGCCGCCGAGCTTATCGCAAAGCTTGCCGACTATGAAGCGCAGTTCAGGGCCGCCATGGACGACGACTTTAACACCGCCGATGCTCTTGCCGCAGTTTTCGAGCTTGTTCGCGAGATAAACAGTAACGTTGTCGGCACTACTCCTGCAAAGGCTTACGTTGAGGCGGCAAGCGAGCTGTTTGAAAAACTCGTAGACGTTCTTGGACTTCTTTACGAGAGAAAGAGCGAAAACAACCTCGATGCCGAGATAGAGGCTCTCATCGCAGAGCGACAGTCGGCAAGAAAGAACCGCGACTTTGCAAGAGCTGACGCTATTCGCGACGAGTTAAAAGCTCAGGGAATTATCCTTGAGGACACCCCGCAGGGCGTTAAATGGCACAGAGCATAAACAATTTACAAAAAGGTAACAAACACGCGCTCAAAATACTGTAAAATAAACTTATTAAATACGGAAGGATGTTTTAAACATGGGAAAAGCCTCTCGATTAAGAAACGCAAAAGCAGCCGCTGCCGAGCTTAAAAAGGAGCAGCTTTTAAAAGAGGAGCAAGAAAAGCGCCGTAAAAAGAAGATAAATATTATCACCGCGGCCGTTTCTGTTCTTCTTGTGATAGTTTTTATCGGCAGTATAATTACTATCAACTTTATTCAGTCAAGCGGATATCTTCTCCGCAAAAAGACTGTTCTGAAATCTGATAATTATGAGATTTCTGCCGCAACCTTTACCTATTTCTTTAACTACGAATATCAATCCTTTATTAACAGTAACTCTAACTATCTCACTTACTACGGTCTTGATGTTGAAACCGATCTAAGAGAGCAAGAAGCCAGCGACGGAACGCTTTGGTTTGACTATTTTGCAGAAACAACACAAAGCGCTTTAACCGAGATACTCTATCTTGCCGAAAAAGCAACTGCTGATGGTATGGGGCTTGGCGAAGATGAGCTCACACAGCTTGAAGAATTCCAAAACAGCATTGCCGAGGGCGCTGAGGAGCAAGGCCTTTCTGTTAACGACTATATTTCAACAATTTACGGCAAGGGCGTTATCATGGACGATGTTATTGAAGGCTTAAAGCTTTCAATGCTTGCCACCAAGTTCTACAACGAGAACATAGCTTCGGTTGAATATTCCGATGAAGATATAGACGAGTACTTCAACGACCACAAAAACGACTTTCTCTATGTTGATTACAAATTCTACACCTTCTATCCCGCCGTTACAGATGATATGACCGACGACGAAAAGCAGGACGAGTATGCAAAGGTTGAGGCTTATGCCGATCGCCTTATGAAAGCCACCGACGAAAAGACCTTTGACTCTATCCTCACTGAAATTCTAACCGAGCAGGAAAAAGACGAGGAAAGCATCGAAACCTCAATTGAATCCACCTACACCGCCGAAAGCACCTATGACAGCGAGTTTGAAGTTTCTGTCTGGGCGTTTGACGAAGGAGCCAAGGTTGGCGACACCAAGCTCTACAAAAACGGAAACAACCGCAGCGTTTATATGCTCTATAAGGAACCCTACCGCGACGAAAGCGAGACCCGTTCTGTAAGGCACATCCTCGTTACTGCTGACACCTACGAAACCGACGAAAAGGCAAAAGAACAAGCTGAAAGTATCCTTAAAGAGTTTGAAGACGGTGACAAGAGCATTGAAAGCTTTGAGGCTCTTGTTACAAAGTACAGCGAGGACACAGGCTCTGTTTCGACAGGCGGTCTTTATGAGAACTTTACCGAGGGAACAATGGTTGAAGAATTTGAGGACTGGTGCTTTGACGAGGCAAGAACAGAAGGCGAAACCGGTATTGTTCAGACCACCTACGGCTATCATATTATGTACTTTGTAGGCAAGGGCGATCCCGTTTGGAAAACCAGCGTTGATACCGCTATTAAGGACGCTGCATATACAGCTCTCTATGAAGCAGTAAAAAGTGAGTTTACCGTTACTTACGAGCCCGAAGCTCTGGAACTTGTAAACGAGATCAAGATCAGATTGTCTGACAGCACCACAACAGCATCCTAAAACAAAACAATCAAAGCCGCAGGTTTTAACCTGCGGCTTTTTATATATACTATATGGATATTTGTGTTGTTTCATTATTGTACTTATTATGATTATATTAAAATATGTTGCCAACCGCCAAGGCCGGTCCGCATTTGCAGCAAGGTTTGGGTTGTTCGTTTAGACCACCTCATCCGTCAGCCTTCCGCTGCCTCCTTCTCCGTGGGGGAGAAGGCTCCCTTATCTTATCATTTGCTCGGGCTTAAAGACCTCGTCGAATTTTTCCTCAGTGAGAAAACCGAGAGCGAGGCAGGCTTTTTTGAGAGAAATGTTTTCCTCAAATGCCTTTTTAGCGGTTTTTGCGGCGTTTTCGTAGCCGATATGAGTGTTAAGCGCCGTTACAAGCATAAGCGAGTTGTGAAGATTTGAGTGCATCTTCTCCCTATTTGCCTTTATGCCGCAAACGCAGTTTTTATTAAAAGATGTTACCGCTTCGGAAAGTAGCCTTGCGGACTGCAGGAAGTTATAGATAATAACGGGCAGGAAAACATTGAGCTCAAAATTTCCCTGCGAGGCGGCAAACGACACGGCGGTGTCGTTGCCCATAACCTGCACAGCCACCATTGTGACCGCTTCGCACTGGGTGGGGTTGACCTTACCCGGCATGATCGACGAGCCCGGCTCGTTTTCAGGAATGGTTATCTCGCCGAGACCACAACGTGGGCCGCTTGCAAGCCAGCGAATGTCGTTTGCGATCTTCATAAGGTCGCAGGCGAGCGCCTTAAGCGCACCGTGCGCAAAAACAAGCTCGTCACGGGAAGTCAGTGCGTGAAATTTGTTTTCGGCGGTTACGAAAGGCTCGCCCGTTTCGGTAGCTATCTCTTTAGCGACCGCTACATCAAAGCTCTTTGGAGCGTTAAGTCCTGTGCCGACAGCAGTAGCGCCAAGGGCAAGCTCTGAAAGCGGGTTTATTGCCGCGTTTATAAGCTCGCAGTCTTTCTCTAAGCTACTGCGCCAGCCGCTTATCTCCTGCGAGAAGGAAACGGGAACGGCGTCCTGTAGGTGAGTTCTACCGCTCTTTATAACCCCCTCGTTTTCCGCTTCAAGTCTTTTAAGCGTTTCAACAAGGCCTTCTACTGCGGGGAGCAGGTTTTGCTTAAGCGACAGCACCGCCGCAATGTGCATAGCGGCAGGAAACGTATCGTTTGAGGACTGGCTCATATTAACGTCGTCATTAGGGTGCAGAAGTTTCTGACCCATGAGCTGATTGCCGCGGTTTGCGATAACCTCGTTTGCATTCATATTGCTCTGTGTGCCCGACCCCGTCTGCCATACAACGAGAGGAAAATGCTCAAAAAGCTTTCCCTCGACTATCTCATCGCAGGCGCCGATTATTGCCGCAAGCTTTTGCTCGGTCATTTTCTCGGGGCGCAGGGCGTGGTTAGCCTTAGCCGCCGCCTTTTTTAAGATGCCAAAGGCGGTGATAATTTCCCTCGGCATAACTTCAACGCCGACGCCTATTTTAAAGTTTTCACAGCTTCGCTGGGTCTGTGCGCCCCACAGCTTATCTGCGGGAACCTTTACCTCGCCCATCGAGTCGTGCTCTACGCGGTAATCCATAACAAAACTTCCTTTATATTAGTTGATTTAATTTTAACACAGCATACAAAAAAGAGCAATAATTATTTTTATTGTAGGGCACGACCTATGTGTCGTGCCGCATCGGAACGGCACACAGGCCGTTCCCTACAAATTCAAAACAATATTCAATATAATTTTCCATTTTCAATTAAAAAAGCGGCAGTTTTCTGCCGCTTTTTTACAGATTGTAGAGTTTTTAGGTGAGTTTTTCACATTTTCAACACAGTTTTCCACACAAACGGGCATTTGGTGCGGTTTTCTTAATGTAAAGGCAAGATTACAGATTGTAAACTTTCTTTTTCTTTCTTTTTTGCCTTATTTTTAAAAACAAAGCGAGTACAAAAACAGCAAATAAAACTCCAACAAGAGCGCCGCAAAAATCTATGCAGACATCACGCACGCTGCCGCTTCGACCTTCCACAAAAAGCTGATGAAACTCGTCGGTAGCGGCGTAGAACAGGCTGACTCCAAGCGCCACGGCAGACGCCACATCTCGTTTTATTTTCTGTTTATTTTCAAGATAAAACGTGCTTGCCGAAAGCATCAGGAAAAATCCGAGCGCGGCGTAAATTGTGAAATGTGCGACCTTTCGCACAATAGGAACAAGCTCCAAAACCTTTGCGTCGCGCTCGGCCTCGCCAAGTTCCGAAAATCCGCCGACTATTACCGAGGCAATAAAATAGCTCACACCCCTTGAGGTTTCGCTCGACTCCTCACTTACCTCTGCCGAAAAGGCAAAAATTCTACCCATCAGCAAAACCGCAATCAAGAGAAACACCAGGCTCAGCGCGTGCTTCTTTGTAAAGCCTAAAACCCTTTTCAAGCTCTCTCCTCTTTTCAAAATGCTCCCAAAGAATATCCTTGGGAGCATTTACTATTTGTATAATTCGCATTGTTTTATACTGTTTGCAATCGGATTAAAACTCTGTCGAGTCGATTTTCTTGCCCGTAAGGCGCTCGGTAAGCTCAACAAGATCCTCGCGGCTTACATAATCGACAGTGATGCTTCCCGCGTGGTCAGTGCTGGGGTTGATTCTGACCTTTCTGCCCCAGGTCTTTTCAAGAGCGATCTGAAGCTCCTTGTAGTAGCTGTCAACTCTCGGTCGTATCTTTTCGGGGCGGGGCGAGCGGGAAAGGCGAGAAACCATCTGCTCGGTCTGCCTTACCGAAAGGCCCTTTGCGATAACCTCGGCGGCGGCAGAGCATATCTGCTCTGTTTCTTGAAGTGAGAGGAGCGCTCTGGCGTGTCCCATAGAGATGCTACCCTCGGACACCGCCTTTTTAACCTCATCGGGAAGCTCTACAAGGCGCATAGCGTTTGCAACTGCTGAGCGGGATTTGCCAACCTTCTGTGCAATTTCAGCCTGAGTTAATGAAAACTGCTCGGCGAGAGCTTTATAACCCTCGCCCTCTTCAACGGGGTTTAAATCGCGGCGCTGGAGATTTTCAACAAGGGCAACCTCCATAGCCTGCATATCAGAAAACTCGCGGATAACAACGGGAACGGTCGAAACCTGAGCCAGCATCGCGGCTCTGTAGCGGCGCTCGCCTGCGATAAGCTGATATTCGCCGCCGAGCATCGGGCGAACGATAAGCGGCTGGAGAACTCCGTGTTCCCTTATCGAGTCAGCAAGCTCCATGAGCGCCGCCTCATCAAAATGCTTTCTCGGCTGCTCGTGGTTGGGCTTTATCTCCGAAAGGCGCAGGGTCACAACACCCGACTCGTTCTCTATTATATTGTCCTGAAAAAGCGCATCAAGTCCTCTGCCGAGGCCTCCTTTTATTGCTGCCATTGGCTAAATCTCCTTTACGATATGTAATATTTATCTGATTTTATACTATTTGTTATCTATTCTTTGCAACAATTTCGCCGCAGAGCTCCATATAAGCCTTTGCGCCGCGCGAGGCGGGATCATAGTAAATTACAGGCTTTCCAAAACTGGGCGCTTCTGAAAGGCGAACATTTCGGGGAATTGCGGTCTTGTAGACCTTGTTAGGAAAGTACTTTTTGATCTCGTTTGCGACCTGCACGGTGAGGTTTAGTCTGCCGTCGTACATTGTCAACACAACGCCCTCGATTGCAATGTTGGGATTATACAAGCGTTTGATTGTTCTAACGCTGTTCATAAGCTGTGAAAGACCTTCAAGCGCATAGTACTCGCACTGAATGGGGATAAGAACGCTGTCGCAGGCGCAGAGGGCGTTTATTGTAAGCACTCCGAGCGAGGGAGGACAGTCGATAAAAATATAGTCGTAGTTTTCTCTTACCAGTGAGAGAGCCTTTTTAAGAAAGGACTCCCTGCCCTCTCTTGCGGCAAGCTCTATCTCAGCTCCTGCAAGGTTCTGGCTCGACGGGATAGCGTCTAAGTTTTTGCAGACGTTCTTTACCGTTGCCTCGGCGGCGGGAGCGCCGGAGCAAAGCATCTCGTAGGACGAGCGCAGTACATTTCTCTTATTTATACCAAGTCCGCTTGTGGCGTTGCCCTGCGGGTCAATATCCACAAGGAGAACTTTTTTACCGAGAGCCGCAATGCCCGCGGCGATGTTTACGGCGCAGGTGGTTTTTCCAACTCCGCCCTTTTGATTTGCCAAAACGATAATCTTTCCCATTTTTCCGTTCCTTTTTTATCAGTTATATATTCATTATATCAATCATTGTTCATTCTGTAAAGAAAAATCGACTTCAGTTTTTTTGACATTTTTCGCAAGGCCCGCAAAAATTAAATCTTTATTACCCTTACTCCGTTTTTTTCGGCGTAATTTACGGTATATGCAGTGCCGCCGCTGCTTTCTCTTATGTAGGCTACGCAAATATCGCTGTCATTAACGAGTGCGCGATTTCTCGCATGCATACAGCCGTTATAGTACTTTTCTGAGATGCAGAAGATGTTGTCGGCAGCGTTTATATGCTTAAGGTATACCGCCTTTTGCTCGTCATTATAATATTTGTTTTGGTCAAGGCAAGGGACATAGATGTGCAGCTTTACCTCGGGAAAATTTCGTTTAATGCGCAGAATTTCCTCGGCGGCTAAGCTGTCAAAGCCGAGCGCGCCGCCCGTTCTGAAAAGGGTCACGCCGTCGCGTATCAGGTCGGGCAAAAGCACTCTCAGGGCGGCTGTTACAGCCGCCCTGTCATTATCCAAAATATTTCTGTGTCCGGTAAAACAGCAAATTTTTTCCATTATTTCCTCTTTATTTAGCGGTCAAGGTCGGCTTAGGAATTCTTATTGTGTACTCTATAAATCCTTCGGTTTCGCCCTTTTCTGCGCTGGCCATAACGCCCGAGCGCCGCATTGTATCAACCGCCATTTTAATTGTGTTCTGAAAAATACGCAAATCCTTAAAAACAAGCCTTGTGCCGCCCTTTTTCTGTGGGGCTAAAAGTTTTTCTATGTATCTTTCGCTCTGCTCGACGTTTAGACCTGCCGCCGCGATGTGCAGGAGCGCTCTTTTTCTTAAAGCCTCGTCCTCAATTTTAATTGCGGCTCTCGCGTGCCGCTCGGTAAGGTTGTTTTCGGTAATGATGCGCCGCTCCTCGCAACCAAGGCGCAAAAGGCGCAATTTGTTTGCAATTGCCGACTGAGAAAGCCCCAACCTTTCAGCCGCCTGTCCTTGAGTTATTCCCCATTGGCATATAAGCTGCCTTATGGCGTCTGCCTGCTCGAAAACCGAAAGATCCTCGCGCTGAATGTTCTCTATTAGCGCTAAAACCGCCGAATTTTCATCGTCTACATTTACTACGATGCAGGGCGCGAATTCGCTGCCGAGGAGTTTGAGCGCTCTAAGGCGGCGCTCGCCCGAAATAAGTTCGTAACCCTTGCCCTTGCGGCGCACCGAAAGCGGCTGCAAAAGGCCGTTTCTTGCAATGCTCTCGGCAAGACGCTCGATTGCAACGCTATCGAATTTCACCCTCGGCTGAGCGCGGTTTTCGCAAATCTCACTAATTTTAATTTTGCAGACCCTATTTCCCGAAAAAATGCTTTTTGCCCCTTTTTTCATTTCAACTTCCCCCTTTTTAACTCTAATGCAAGAATATCACACAATTTTTTGCAGTTAAAGTTAAATCGGTCGCGCAATTCGCCGCATTTTTCTCTATTTTACCGCTAAATTAACGGAGATTTAGCTATTTTTGCGGATTGTCGGGGATATTTGTTAGGTGTTGTCGATGTCTTTTCTATTATAACAAGGCTTCTGCCGCTACCGTCGGGTAAAGAAAACTTTTTGATTTCCTTTAGCTTCGCTCCAAGCTCAAATACAGCCTTTTTAGCTTCTTTGACCTCATCCTCAGGCTCGGGGCCCTTCATTGCAACAAGTATTCCACCTTTTTTGCACAGCGGCAGGCAGTACTCGCAGAGAAGATATATCTTAGCAACGCCTCTGGCGCAAACAACGTCAAACTGCTCTCTCAGTTCCTTTTTTCTGCCCGCTTCCTCTGCTCTCAGATGCAGGGCGGTAAGCGGCCTATTAAGTTCCTCTGAGAGATAGTTTAAAAAGGTAATTCTCTTATTTAAGCTATCAATGAGTGTCAAGTCTAAGTCTTTGCGGAAAATACCCGCAGGAACCGACGGAAAACCTGCTCCCGCGCCGATATCGGCAAGTCGGGCATTCTCAGGAATTTCGGCGTTTAAAAGGGTCATGCTGTCAACAAAATGGGTGACCGCTACGCCCTTGGGGTCGGTTACTGCGGTAAGGTTTACCTTATTGTTGTAGTCGACTAATATCTCATAGTATTTTTCTAAAGTCTCTGCCTGCTCGGCGGTTATTTCAAAGCCTGCCTCTTTGGCGGCGGCGATGAGATACTCTCTGTCAAAAGGCAGAATTTCTATGTTTTTCATTTATCTTCCCCCTCGCCGTTTTCTCCTCTAATGATAAGCACGGCAATATCGGCGGGATTGACCCCCGAAATGCCTGCCGCCTGCCCTATTGATAGCGGCTTTATCTTATTAAGCTTTTCTGCCGCCTCGAGTCTGAGTCCCACTACCTCGCGGTAGTCGGTATCGGGGCTAAGGCGCCTTTTTTCAAGCCTGCGCAGTTCTTCAACCTGCGCCGTCTGCTTCTTAATGTATCCCTCGTACTTTATCTCTATCTCTGCCTGCTCGCAAACCTCGGCTGAGAGCTCTTTTCTTGCCTTATCAAAGGGAGCAAGGTCGCTGTAGCTTATCTGCGGGCGGCGGATAAGGTCTGCAAGTGTTGCTCCGTTTGCTATGGGTGATGTTTCACGTGAAACAAGCAGGGTGTTCAGCTCGTCGCTCGGGGCAACGCCTGTGGAATTTAGGCGAGCAATTTCAGCGCTTATCTGCTCTTTTTTGGTCAGAAAACGCTGATAGCGCTCCTCGCTGATAAGTCCTATCTCGTAGCCGACTGGTAAAAGGCGCAGATCAGCATTGTCCTGCCGTAAAAACAGGCGGTACTCCGAACGCGAGGTCATCATTCTGTAAGGGTCGGTACAGCCTTTGGTAACAATATCGTCAATGAGTGTGCCGATATAGCTCTGGCTGCGAGGGAATATAACAGGCTCCTTGCCCTGAACACGCCTTGCGGCGTTAATTCCCGCAACAAGTCCCTGAGCGGCGGCTTCCTCGTAGCCCGAGGTGCCGTTAAACTGCCCCGCTCCGTAAAGGCCGCGAATGTTCTTGAACTCAAGGCTCGGAAAAAGCTCGGTCGGGTCACAGCAGTCGTATTCTATGGCGTAAGCGTTTCGCATTATTTCAACCTTTTCAAGTCCCTCAACCGAGCGATACATCTGCTCTTGCACCTCGACGGGAAGCGACGAGGACATACCCTGCAGGTACATTTCCTCGGTGTCCTCGCCCATCGGCTCGATAAAAAGCTGGTGGCGCGGTTTCTCGCTAAAGCGCACGACCTTATCCTCTATACTGGGACAATAGCGCGGGCCTACGCCCTCAATTCTGCCACTATAGAGCGGCGAGCGGTGCAGAGCGCCTTTTATAATTTCGTGTGTTTTCTCGTTGGTGTAGGCTATGTGGCAAACGGCGGTGTTTTTAAGCTCGCCGCGCGTTTCAAAGGACATGGGAACGATAGGCTCGTCACCCTCCTGCACCTCAAGGCGCGAAAAATCGATACTGCGACGATGAACTCTTGCGGGTGTGCCCGTCTTAAATCGGCGCAGAGTTATACCCGCCTCTTTAAGACTTTCCGAGAACGCATTTGCGGCAAGGTGTCCGTCAGGGCCCGAGGCATAGCTTGCCTCACCAACGTGAATAGTTGCTTTTAAATATGTACCGGATGCGATTATAACGGTTTTAGCCTCGTATCTCTCACCGAGAGCGGTAACAACAGCTTTTACCTGTCCGTTTTCGCATATAAGTCTTGTAATTTCAGCTTGAATTATATCAATATTCGGCTCTTTTTCAACCACCGATTTCATAACGGCGTGATATTTCATTCTGTCAGACTGAACTCTGAGGCTATGTACGGCAGGACCTTTACCGCGGTTTAGCATACGGCTCTGCAGAAAGGTCTTGTCAGCGACCTTTGCCATTTCGCCGCCGAGAGCGTCTATTTCGCGCACAAGATGACCCTTAGCAGTTCCCCCAATTGAAGGATTGCAGGGCATATTGGCTATAGCATCAAGGTTTATGGTAAAAAGGGCGGTTTTCTCGCCGAGTCTTGCGGCGGCAAGAGCCGCCTCGACACCCGCGTGTCCCGCACCGATTACTGCAACCGAATATTCTCTCATAAAGTTTTCACCTATTTTCCAACGCAGAATTTGCTGAATATCTCGTTTACTACCGCCTCGGTAGCGCTCTCGCCCGAAAGCTCGGAAAGCGCTCGCAGAGCTTCCTCTAAAAGTATACCAAGCATATCGGGGTGTTGCCCGTCTTTTGCGGCACAGAGAGCCGAGTCGATTTCCTTTTTAGCTCTGACGGCGCAGTCGTACTGCCGCTCGTTTACAAGCGTTAAGGCATCAGAGCTGAGCTTGTACTTATCTAACGCCTCGGCTATGGCATCAGAGAGCAGATCCGCTCCCTCGCCTTTTTTAGCCGAGATCTTGACGGTTTTGTGGTATCTGCCCACTATTTTGCTCTCGTCGAGCCTGCTTTCTAGGTCAGTTTTGTTTATAACCGCCACGCAGTTTTTGTCGGCGGTGGCGTCAATTAAATCTAAATCGTCTTTACTAAGCTCTCTTGAGCCATCAAAGACAGCAAGAATAAGAGCGGCGCTCTCAAGCCTTTTTCTCGCCCTTTCAACGCCGACCGACTCGACCTTATCCTCAGTTTTTCTAATTCCCGCGGTGTCGGAAAGGCGCAGGGTAAAATCGCCGACGCAAACGGTATCCTCAACTATATCGCGGGTAGTTCCCGCAATGGAAGTAACGATACTCTTTTCATAGCCCGAGAGCAGATTCATAATGGTAGATTTTCCTACATTGACTCCGCCTACGATAGCCGTATCAACGCCGTTTTTAATGACCGAACCTCTTTCAAATCCATCGGTCATAGCGGCGAGCTGGTTTGAAATTTGTGTTATTTCGGTTACAAGTGTTTCACGTGAAACATCGACGATATCCTCGTCGGGATAATCGCAGTAGGCCGAAATCTGTCCAAGCAGGGTTACTATCCTCTTCCTTATATCCTCGCTTTCGCGGTTTATTCTTCCCTCGGTTGCGGCAAGGGCGGCCTTTGCCTGCTGCTGACCCTCTGCCGAGATAAGCTCGGAGACCGACTCAGCCTGCGAAAGCGACATTTTTCCGTTTAAGAAGGCTCGTCGGGTAAACTCGCCCGCCTGTGCAAGTCGAGCGCCTGCCTCTACTGCAGCTCTTAATAGTCGGCGAGTCAGATACATTCCGCCGTGAAGGGTTATTTCAACAACATTTTCTCCCGTATAGCTTTTGGGCGCGCGGAAAACAAGGGCAACTGCGTTGTCAAAACTGCCGTTCTTATCAAAGACAGAGCCGTAAAGTGCGCTGTAGCCCTTTATTTCAGAAAGCTTTTTACCGCTTTTTGCCTTAAAAAGCTTATCAGCAATTTCTATCGCGTTTTCGCCCGAAAGGCGAACAAGTGAAACCGCCGAGGGAAATGCCGCTGTTGATATTGCGGCTATCGTGTCTGTTGCCATAGTTTTTCCTTTCGTCTGCTTACCTATAAGCATTTATCCATTTAAAAGATATTTTAAGCAATCCCCCAGTCTCCGCTTACGCGGAGCCAGCCCCCTTTAACAAAGGGGCCTTTTTGCAATGAATATTTATGTTTTTTGTTTTTCTCGCGATTTTTTCTACAAAAAACGGCATATCCTGCTAAGATATGCCGCTTGTTAGTTTATAAAATTACTATATATTGTGCTTTCAAGTTAAGCATACCCAATAATTTGAGTTTTAGTCAAGTTCAACCTTGCCATAGAGGGGGAAAGATGCTTCACGAAGCTCTTTTTCTCTCTTAAGACCCTCGATAGTCGAGCTTGATGTAAGAAAATCATCTTTAATAAGGCTGTCCTCATTGTGTCTGGGAGCAGAATGTGTTCTCTCGCCTCTGCGGCGGTTATCTCTTCTGCCCTCTCTTCTCTGTCTGGGATTATCGCTTGAAATAACAACCTTACGGTTAGGTTCTTCTCCGATAGAGGAGGAGCTGATGCCCTCGATCTTCTGAACGGTAGCGTGGATAATTCTTCTCTCGTAAGGAGCCATAGGCTCGAGCGTAACACTTCTGCCGCTTCTTAAGACCTGCTTGCCTAAACGAGAAGCAAGACTCTCTAAGGTCTTTTCTCTCTTTTCGCGGTAGCCGTTGATGTTAAGGGAAACACGGCTGTACTTTTCCTCGCCGTTGTTTGCAACCAGTCCTGCGAGGTACTGAAGTGCGTTTAAGGTGTCACCGCGTCTGCCGATAAGGTATGATGCGTTTTCACCGCTCAACTCAATTTTAAGAGCCTGCTCGTCCTCAGTAACAGAAACCTCAACCTCTTCCAAGGGGAAATTTTTAACAATTTTTTCCATAAAAGTCTTAACTCTCTCTACCTTGGAGCTTGCCAAAATCTTGATTTTAGCGTCCTTTGAACCAAAAAGTCCTTTTTTGCCCTCTTCCAAAACTTCGTAGCGAACTTTGTCGGTGCCTACACCGAGGGCTTCTGCAGCATTTTCAAGAGCTGCCTCTACCGTTTTACCGGTAAAAATAAGTTCTTCCATTTTTTCAACCTCTCCGCCGACCTTACGTCGACTGTCTATTTAAACACCTACGGGTGTTTATTGCTTATTCGCTTACATCGTCGCCGTACTTTTCGGCATATCTTCTTCTTGCCTCGGCGAGCTTTTCCTTGTCAGAAAGACCTTGAGTGCGCTTTGCCTCTTCTATAGCCTTTTTCTTTTGGTCAGAAGCTTCTTTTTCTTTATCACTGTATGCGCCCTGAGCCGCTGCCGCCTGCTCCTGAGCCTCTAAAAGCTTTGTCATAAATTTAGATTTCTTTGCAGTCTTACCCTTCTGCTTGTCACGTTCGAGCTTTGCAGCAAGTTTTTCGGGGGTAATAATTTTTCTTAAAACAACACTCTGCACCGCGGCAACAACGTTGGAAATTATCCAGTAAAGACCAACACCTGCGGGAACTAAAAAGCTGAAATATGCCGACATAAAGGGCATACCGAACAGCATTGCATAAGAGCAGCCCTTGCCCTGCGCTTCGTCGTTATTCTGTGTCATCTTCATAGAGATAAAGGAAGATGCGAGCGCGGTAAGAAGCGAGAAAACGGGTATCAAAATAAGCCAGTTAAATGACCATGTAGGAATTTCGCCAAGATTGATAACGCCGAAAAGGTTTAAATCAAGGCTTGCCATCTTGTCATAGACTTCCTGTCCCAAGCCGTCCACAAGAATATCCTTGTGCTTATCAAGCTGACCTAAAATTTCGAGCTGGACACCCATAGACTTGGTGTTTGTAAGAGCGTTTGCACCCTCAAGAATTTCCTGAGCCTTTTCAATAACCGAGCTCTCAAGGCGCAGGAGGTGTGTCATAGGACGGTAAACAACGTCAATAAGTCCGTAAATGATAGGAAGCTGGATAAAGAGCGAGGAACAGCCGCCAAAGGGATTGTAACCCTCGCGCTCGTAGAGCTTGTTTATTTCTTCCTGAGCCTTTTGCTTGTTGTTGGCGTATCTTTTATTGATCGCGTCTATCTTTGGCTTGAAAAGAGCCATATGAGCGGTGTTTTTCTGCTGCTTTACCGACAGAGGAATCATCGCAAGGCGCATAATAATTGTAAAGATAATGAGCGCAATTGAATAAACAGGAACAACCTGATAGGCAAGCCACATAACCCATCCGAGCGGGTAGCCTATAATGTTCATTAGCCAGTTCATATTGTTTCTCCTTTAAGCGACGGCGCTAAATGCAACGCGACCTGTCGCATATATTTCTTTTTTCACAGCTTTCGCAGACCGAGGGCTCACTGTACCTGCCGACGCCGCTTTTTAAAGTAAAGCGCTCGGGAACAGGGTCATATCCTCCCCTAAAGAGCGGGTTGCACCTCATAATGCGGCAAAAAGCCATAAGGGAGCCTAAAAGTGCCCCGTGCTTTTCTATTGCCTCGATTGCAAAGCTTGAGCAGGTGGGCCTAAAGCGGCAGACCGCCTTTTTTTTTGGGGAAATTTTAGTTTTGTAAAAGCGAATGAGCGCTATTAAAAAACTTTTCATTTTACTTCATCGCCCCGATTTAAATATCCCGCTCCCTTTAAAAGCGAAAGAAGCTCTTTTTCCACCCTTGTGCTTTTAACAAAGGGCGTCTTACCTCTTGCAACAAGCAGCATATCGGCGCCTTGAAGTCCTTCCGAAACTGCCGCTCTTGCCGCAACTCGCATAACCCTTTTTGCTCGGTTTCTTTCTACAGAGCCGCCTATTTTTTTTGAAACGGTAAGCCCGAGCCTTACCTCGCCCATGCTGTTTTTTTTGATATAACAAACAAGGCAGGGGGCAACGAGCGACTGCCCTTTTTGGTAGAGCCGCTTAAAATGCGCGTTTTGTTTAATGATCTGTATTTTTTTCATACATTCCCGCCTAAAAAACAGACAAAAATACCTGGGTAATTCTCTCTTAAAAAAAGAGAAAAAGACCACTTTCAAAAAAAGTGGCCTTGGCTTTCTTAGTAGCTCAGACGAGCTCTGCCCTTTGCACGTCTGCGTGCCAAAACTTTACGGCCGTTCTTTGTAGCCATTCTCTTCATAAAGCCATGCTCTTTTTTTCTCTGAAGCTTTTTGGGCTGATAGGTTCTCAGCATGATCTATTCCTCCTAAAAAGTTGATCGGATGTTAAAATACTTTTGGCAGATTTCGCCTCTTACAAACAATCCTTATGCAATATAGCATTATATCCTATAAAGTGCCATAAAGTCAATAGTTTTTTTGTAAATTCGTTTTTAGCAAAAACTCTCATTTTTCAACAAAATGGGGTTTTTCGCCCGCTTTTTTATTTTTTTACACAATATAGTGTTATTTTTTATTTGTAAAAAATTCCGCATAAGTTACCTGCTCAGCCCCCTAAATATATGTATTATATATAATATAAATATATATGCTAAAAAATTGCGCAATTTCTCTTGAAATTATATAGCTGAAATGATATAATGTAAGGGATTAGAATTTACCGTTATTTTTGATTTTAAGGAGGGTATTTATGGATTCCTTTTCAGATCTCTGGAAGGTCGTTTTAGAGCATATAGAAACCGAATACGTTGGAAATAAACGCATTTCAAGCATAGCCTTCAGATTATGGATAGAGATCTTATCTCCCGTAAGCTTAGAGAACGCGGTTGCTACCCTTAGCGTTAAGACCGTTTTTCAGAAAAAGACCATCGAGGAGAACTACACAAACCATCTGCAGACTGCGCTTTACGAGATATTAGGCTTTGACGTAACTGTCAATATTATTTCTGAAGACGGGCTTACCGACGTTCCCGAAAAGAACAAGCCCCTGCCCCCCGCTCAGCTTAAGGCCGGCGAGGAAAATGAGGACTTTATCGAAAACGGCGGCTTTAAGTACACCTTCTCGTCCTTTATCGTAGGCCCCTCAAACCAGTTTGCACACGCCGCCTGCGTTTCGGTTGCCACAAACCCGTCGCAGACCTACAACCCGCTTTTCCTTTACGGCGATTCGGGACTTGGTAAAACTCACCTCTTGTATTCGATATTCAATGAGATAAAGCGCCGCAGGCCTAACACCCGCATTATCTACACAAATGCAGAGCAGTTTGGCTCAGAGCTTATCGAGGCGCTGCAGAAAAACAAGCAGGACCATTCTTTTACCGACCATATTGCTCCCTTCAAAGAGAAGTACCGCTCGGCTGACGTTCTGCTTATGGACGACGTTCAGTTTATCATCGGCAAACCGCAGACCGAGGAGGAATTTTTCCATACCTTCAATTATCTCTATCAAGCGGGCAAGCAGATAGTTTTCACTTCGGACAGGCCGCCTAAGGATATGGTGTCACTCACCGAAAGGGTAAGAAACCGCTTTGAGATGGGATTACTCGCTGACATTCAGCCACCCGATTTTGAAACCAGAGTCGCAATTATAAACAGAAAGGCCGAGGCACTGGGTCTTGAAATTCCCGGGGAGGTAACAGAGTTTATTGCCAACCGCCTAAAGAGCAACATCCGTCAGCTTGAGGGCGTTGTTAAAAAAATGAACGCCTATTATATGTTTGAGGGACAACCTGCTTCTCTCTTAACTGCGCAGAACTCGATAAGAGATGTTCTTAATTCCGACCAGCCGGTTTCTGTAACCGTCGACAAAATTATAAGCGAGGTTGCAAAAACATTTAATGTGTCGGCTGAAGACATTCGCTCTAAAAAGAGAACCAGCGAGGTTTCTGAAGCAAGGCAGATAGCTATGTATATTATGAGGGAAACTACCCAGCTTTCCCAAAAGGCTATCGGCTCCGAGTTTAACGGAAAGGATCACACCACAGTTATTTACGCTATATCGACTGTTAAAAAGCTGATGAAAGAGGACCAGCATAAAAAGCGTCTTATCACAGATATAATTAAAAATATCCGCGGTAAATAGCCTTTTTTCACACTTTCCACACAGTTTTCCACATGGTTACTTTAGTTTACATAATACCTGAAGTTTTCCACAAGTTATTAGTTTTCCACCGTTAAAAACTTTGTGAGTATTTTTAAAAAAATCTTTTTCACATTTTTATTTAACATTTTCAAGATTTTTTCAACACTCAAAATTTAATAACTTTTTGGCGGTTTTCGGCGCTCTTAAGCCAAAACAAAAAGTTTTTAACATTTCCACCGCCTCTATTACTAATAAAACTAATAATATAATACTTACACACAAAAAAGAAAGGACGAACTGCCTTGAAAATAATTTGCAACAAGGAAGAAATGAAATCTGCCGTTACAAAGGTTATCGGTGCAGTAAGCCAGAAGTCTGCAATATCTGCTATTGAAGGAATTCTTTTAAAAAGCTACGGAAATACACTCTTTTTGGCAGGCTACGATTTAGAGATAGGTATCACAGCAACAATTCCTGCAAGGGTGCAGAGAGAGGGAGATGTTATATTTCCCGCAAAGCTGCTTCTTGAAATGCTTATAAAGATGGACGGCGAGGAAGTTGCTTTTGATATGGACTCTAAATACGTCTGCACCATCGAAAGCGGCAAGGCTCAGTTTGTAATTATGGGAATTGCGGCTGACGAATTTCCCGACCTGCCTTCCTTAAGTATCGACAATTACTTTACTCTCTCGCAGGGCGAGCTGAGGGATATGATTAATCAGACCTTTTTTGCAATTGCAATGACAGAGCAGCGCCCTGTTCACACAGGCTCTAAATTTGACATTAAAAACGGATATTTTAATATGATATCTGTCGACGGCTTTAGGCTTGCTCTTTGTAAGAGAAAGATCGAGGATATCGGCGAAAAGAGCTTTGTTGTGCCCAGAAAAACCTTAAACGAGCTTATGAAGATCATAAGCGACGATTATGACCAAAAGGTTTCAATAAACCTTTCAAAGAAGCATATTATCTTTGAAATTGATAACTACACCGTTATTTCCCGTCTTTTAGAGGGAGAGTTTTTGGATTACGAAAAGGCAATTCCTTCAACAAGCACTACTAATGTAAGAATTCAGAGAAGAATTTTCATCGAGTGCTTTGAGCGTGTTGCAGTTGTTACCGAGGAAAAGCTTATAAACCCCGTAAGACTGCTTTTCTCTGACAACAAGGTCTATATTGACTGCGCCACCTCGCTCGGCAGAATTAAAGAGGTTTTGCCCGCGCAGATAGACGGCCCAGACGTTGAAATTGGCTTTAACAACCGCTATCTTTTAGAGGCGCTTAAAAACTGCAAGAACGACGAGGTCATCATCTGCTTAAACAGAGCAGAAAACCCCGTTAAAATAATCCCGCCCGAGAGTGACGATTACACCTTCCTTGTTCTGCCTATGAGGTTAAATAAATATGAAAACTGAGGTAAAAATTAAAACCCCTTATATTGAGCTTGATAGTTTTCTTAAATTTGCATCTCTCGTTTCTACAGGCGGCGAGGCAAAGCTCATAATTCAGAACGGCGAAATTTTGGTAAACGGAGAGGTCTGCACCATGAGAAAGAAAAAGCTCTACCCTAATGATACGGTAGACTTTGAGGGTCAGGAATACACCGTTGTAGGATAAAGAAATGATACTGAAGTCTATAGAAATTAAGAATTTCAGAAATCTTAAGGACGTTAGCCTTTCTTTTAACCCCAAGGTAAATATAATTTACGGCAAAAATGCTCAGGGTAAGACTAATCTTTTAGAGGCTATATGGCTTTTAACAGGCAATAAGAGTTTCAGAGGCGCTAATGACCGTGAACTTACCGCTTTTAATGAAAATAATTTTTTTATCGGCGGCGTTTTTGAAAATGACGGCGAGGAGAGCGTTCTTAAAATAGGAACGAGCATTTTAGGAGAAAAGGCTACAAAAAAGGTTTACAAAAACGGAAAGACCTTTGCATCTAACAGGGCGCTACTCGGCTCTGCTCAGATGACGGTTTTTTCGCCCGACGACCTTACCCTTATAAAAGATGGTCCCGCAGGGCGTAGGAATTATTGCGATATTATTTTGGCGTCGCTCTTCCCTGCCTATGCCAAGACCTTAAACCGATACAATAGGATAGTTATGCAAAAAAACGCCCTGCTAAGAGATGAAGCTCCGAGCGAGCAGATAGAGATATGGAGCTCTCAGCAGGCGCTTTTTGGAGCCAGCATCACTAAAAGCAGGAGCGAGCTTATAAAAAGGCTGTTGCCATACGCGCAAAAGAGCTTTTACGATATGGCGGGCAAAACCGAACAGCTTGAAATTGAGTATCAAAGCACAGTCTGCGATAACGTCGAGGTAAGCGAGGCTGAGATTGCCGAAAAATTTACTGAAAAGCTTAAATTAAACTCCTACAAGGAGTCGGCAGCGCTCTCCTGCCTTTACGGCCCGCACCGCGACGAGATCTTAATTAAAATAAACGGCAAGGATGCGCGTCAGTTTGCCTCTCAAGGCCAGCAAAGGAGCGCGGTTTTGGCGCTACTGCTTGCCAAGACTGAGCTTATTCGCGAGCAGACCAAAAAAGCCCCGCTTGTTTTGCTTGATGACGTTATGAGCGAGCTTGACGAGGGGCGGCAGAAGTATCTCTTAGAGAGAATTGACGATTTTCAGGTGTTTATAACCTGCTGTCAGGACGAGCTTTTTAAGAAAAGCGATAAACAGACATTTTTTGTTAAGAACGGTCAGATAGAAAAAAAGGAGTAAACAATGTTTTTACATCTCGGAAACGAATGTGTTGTTAAAAAGGCCGACATAATCGGTGTCTTTGACATTGAAAACACCTCGGTCTCAAAGGACACCAAGGCTTTTCTCGCGGCCGTTTCAAAAATGGGCGAGGTCGTTTATGTAACCAGTGAGCTTCCCAAAAGCTTTGTGGTCTGCGAGCGGGACGGCAAGATAACGACATATATCTCCCAAATTTCTGTCGCGACTCTGCGCAAAAGAGACAATATTCAAGAATTTTCACTATAGAATTAATTTTTACTTTAAAATAGAAAATGCAAAACCGAAAAAACGGAGGAAAAAAAGTGGAGCAGGTAAAACAGGCTTACGACGAAAATCAAATACAGGTGCTGGAGGGTCTTGAGGCGGTTAGAAAACGTCCAGGTATGTACATCGGCTCAACAGGCCCGAGAGGTCTTCACCATCTCGTTTACGAGATAGTTGACAACTCTATCGACGAGGCACTTGCAGGAGAATGTAATTTAATTACGGTTGAAATTCTGCCTGATAACATAATAAGAGTAACCGACGACGGTCGTGGAATACCGACCGGTATTCATCCAAAACAGAAAATATCCACCGTTACGGTTGTTTTCACCGTTCTGCACGCGGGCGGTAAGTTCGGCGGCGGAGGATATAAGGTTTCGGGCGGTCTGCACGGCGTTGGTGCTTCGGTTGTTAACGCGCTCAGTGAATATTTAGAGGTTAAGGTTTACCAAAACGGAAAAATTCACTACCAGCGTTTTGAAAGAGGTATTCCCTGCGACGAGGCTAAGGTAATCGGCGACACAGACAAGCGCGGAACCGAGATCATCTTTAAGGCCGACGCGCAGATCTTCGAGGAGACCGAGTACGATTACGAAACTCTGCTTACAAGACTTCGCGAGCAGGCATTCCTTAACGCAGGAATTAAAATTGAAATATCCGACAAGCGCGACAGTGACAATGAAATTAAAGAGTTTCTTCACTACGAGGGCGGCGTAAGCAGCTTTGTTGATTTTATCCACAAGCGCCGCAGCCTTGAGGTCCTGCACGACGATATTATCTATATGCAGGGTCAGAATGGCGACAGCATTGCCGAAATTGCAATGCAGTACAACGACAGCTACAACGAGCTTGTTTTAACCTTTGCAAATAATATTCACACCACCGACGGCGGTACACACGAGGAAGGCTTTAAAAGAGCGCTTACCAAGGTCTACAACGACTATGCCAGAAAGAACGGCATCTTAAAGGACAAGGACAAGAACTTCTCGGGCGAGGACGTCAGAGAGGGACTTACCGCAGTTGTTTCGGTAAAGCTTACCGAGGCACAGTTTGAGGGTCAGACCAAGGCAAAGCTCGGAAATACCGAAATCAGAACACTTGTTGACTCGCTTATCACAAAGAAGCTCTCGGAATACCTTGAGGAAAATCCCAGCGTCGCAAGAACGGTTATGGATAAGATCCTCTCGGCATCTCGCGCAAGAGAGGCGGCAAGAAAGGCAAGAGAGGTTGAGCGCAGAAAGACAGGTCTTGACTCGGCTTCCCTTCCTGGTAAGCTTGCTGACTGCTCAAGTAAAGAAAGAATGTCCACCGAGATATTCATCGTCGAGGGAGACTCGGCGGGCGGCAGCGCCAAGAGCGGCCGCGACAGACGCTTTCAGGCTATTCTTGCTCTCTGGGGCAAGATGTTAAACGTTGAAAAAGCAAGGCTTGACAAGGTTTACGGTAACGATAAATTAACCCCAGTTGTTTTGGCTCTCGGTTGCGGAATCGGCGAGGATTTAGACCTTTCCAAGCTCCGCTACGGCAAGGTCATCATTATGGCCGATGCCGACGTCGACGGCTCACACATCAGAACTTTGCTACTTACCTTCTTCTTCCGCTTTATGCGCCCGCTTATCGAAGAAGGACACGTTTACTTTGCTCAGCCACCGCTCTTTAAATTAGAGCGCGGCAAGCAGGTAAGGTACGCTTTCAGCGACGAGGAAAGAGATCAGTATATCGCAGAGCTTTCCGAAGGCGACGAGTCATTACGCGGCAAAATCGGAATTCAGAGATATAAGGGTCTCGGTGAGATGGACCCCGAACAGCTTTGGGAAACCACAATGGACCCCCAGCGCAGACAGATGGTCAAGGTTACTATGGAGGACGCCGTTAAGGCAGACGAGATATTCACCATTCTGATGGGCGACAAGGTTGAGCCGAGAAGAGAGTTTATCGAAAAGAACGCCAAGTTTGTAAATAACCTCGATATTTAAGGAGCAGAAAGATGCAGGAAAATATGACCGCTCCGCTTTTTGAGGTTGAATATTCCTTAAACAGCAAGAGCGCAGAGGCCTCTATTTTAGAACATCACAGAGCAAAGTCCAAAACAAAAACAATAGCGCAGATAGCAGTCCTCGGCGCAATCGCCCTGCTATTTGCAGTGGACGCGATAATCAGCTTTGACTCTATGAAGCTGTTTATGATTGCCGTTTGCCTTATATGCATCGCCTTTATAGTTTTCACTCCGAGAACTCAGGCAAAGGATATGAGCGCAAAGTTTGGGCTTGGCAAGAGCTTTAAGCTCACCCTCTATGTCGATAAGGTTACAGTTTCAAACGGTGACACAAACACCGAGCTGTATCTTAGCAGAGCAAGAATTTCAGAAACAGAGAATTTCATATATTTTGAGGCTGAAAAGAGAATGTTCTCTGTTCCCAAAAGTTTTATGACTGGGGCGCAAAAGGAATATTTCGACAGGTTTTTACAACAAAACCCAAAAATAAACTATAAAAATTACAACAAAAAGTAATGTTTGCATTTAAATATACAGAATGTAAATTAAAGAAAAGGAAAAAGTGCAAATGAGTAAGCAAGACAAAGCTAATCACAACAGCGACGAGCAGTATTTCAGAGACGACTCTATGCAGACCATTCATCAGGTCGACATAGTCAGCGAGATGAAAAAATCTTATCTTGACTATTCAATGTCGGTCATTATCGGCCGTGCTCTGCCCGACGTGCGAGACGGACTTAAGCCGGTACACAGAAGAATTATGTATACAATGAACGAAAACTCGCTCTATCCCGACAAGCCCTACCGTAAGTGCGCCGACACAGTAGGTTCTGTTCTGGGTAGATACCACCCACACGGCGATGCGGCAGTCTACGATGCAATGGTACGTATGGCGCAGGATTTTTCTCTGCGTTATCCGCTCGTTGACGGTCACGGAAACTTCGGCTCGGTCGACGGCGACCCTGCCGCTGCATACAGATACACCGAGTCGAGAATGAGCAAGCTCTCAATGGAGCTTCTTGCCGATATCGACAAGGACACCGTCGATTTCGTTTCAAACTACGACGACAGACTCCGCGAGCCCTCTGTTCTCCCCTCCCGTTTCCCCAACCTCTTAGTTAACGGCTCGGACGGTATCGCCGTTGGTATGGCTACCAACATCCCGCCCCACAACTTAAAAGAGGTCAGCGATGGCATCTGTTATCTTATTGACCACCCCGATGCCGAGCTTGCCGATTTAATGG
>CAZDSQ010000021.1:0-12353 GCA_964508295.1 uncultured Oscillospiraceae bacterium
TGGTTCTTGACTGAAGTTGAAGGATTTTCAAATTCTCCGTTAAGAACAACAACCATTTGCCGAATGGGTCTTTTTCCTTTAATTACGATAGGCCGCCGCTACTTACGAAGGCGGCGAAGAGGTCACGGGGGAATGTGTTCTCGTCGTATTCCTCCACGATGGTGAGCTTGTTGGGCGCGTAGTTTGCGGTGTAGCTGTCCACCACGACATAGTATGTGGCGTTTAGGTCGATATTGTTCTTGACCTGCTCACCGTAGCTCCCGTAGGAAATATAATAGGAATCGTTTGTTGTTTCAAAAAACTTCTGCTTGAGGTAGCGCCCTTTTATAGAGCATAGCGTCAATTGATTGTCGAAGGGGAAGAGTGCCTGAAGGTCGGCGTAGGTGACGTCGCCTGCGGGCAGATTGTAGGGACTTCTGACATTGAGGAAACCGCCGCCCAGCGCTATTTTGTATTTGCCGCCCCATTCGCTTTCGCCCAGCGCATAGTATCTGTCTGCCATAAGCTGACAGAGCGACTCGTAGCTTCTGTAGCTTGCATTGCTGCCGAGAACCTTGTTTGCGGGGGAGATCACATCGTCGTATTTTTCAAGAAGGTCATCAACGATCGGGTCGTCGTCCAGATACTGATACTCGCTGTGTGTAATGAGGTCGACCTCGGTGACTGACTTGTTGTCGTTGACGGTGTTGATGGCAATCTCAACGTGCGAAATGCCGCCCTTGTTGTCACCTTTGTTTTGCAGGTGATAGACCCCGTATTCGTCCTGCAGACGATAGCCCTGATGGGTGTGCCCTTCGAAAACAAGGTCAACATAGCCGTTTGAGAGCGCAACATCATAATAAGATGCAATCTGCGATGAGGAAACCTGCTGCAGAGAACTGCTGGTACTTCCAAAACCATCGTGCAGAATGTAAACGATAAAATCTGCGCCGTTTTTGCGAAGGCGCTCAGACTCGGCTTTTACAAGAGCGGTGAGTTCTTTACCCACTTTGAAATAAACCTCGTCGCACTTATCAACTGCGATAGAGGAATAACAGTCGCCGATTGCGCCGATTATGCCTATCTGAACCCCGTCGCCCTCAACCATTGTCGACGGTTCGCAAAAGTCTGCTATCTTGTTGGTTTCGCTGTCGTAAACGTTAATTGCGAGGAAGGGAAACTCTGCAAACTCCTCGTTGTCTGCAATGTACTGTTCGCCCCAGTCAAATTCGTGGTTGCCGAGGCTCATTGCGGTAAAGTCAAGCTGGTTCATCCAGTCGGTTATTATGCGGCCCTTAGTCATATTCGATTCGGAGCTTCCCTGCCACATATCGCCTGCAGAGAGAAATACTGCGTTCTCGTCGGCAAGGCGGGCTTTTTTGAGGTATGTGGTAAGCTCGTCCACGCCGATGTTGCTGTCGGTATCATCAAATTTGCCGTGCAGATCGTTGATGGAATAGAAATCAAAATATACAAGCACCGACGCTCTGCACAGGTCGCAAAAGCCGTTGTCGTCATCGTCGGTATGCTTTTTGCAGCTTGAATCTTCGGGAGCGGGGGCTTCTGAGGCGCTGCCCATCTGCGAACTGCCGCCTGACCCTGAGCTGCCGCCTGACCCTGAACTGCCGCTAATTTGCGAGCTGCCCTGCGGCCTTGAAAAGCTACCATCAGACGATGAGCTGCCCGATTGCGAGCTATCGCCGCTGACTATGCCGCTCTCGTCCGCGGCAATCCGAGAAGATTCGCTTCCCGAGCCGCCTTTGCCACAGGAACTAAGCAGCAATGAGGCGATAAGCAAAAGCGCTAAAAGAAGTTTTGAAGTCTTTTTCAGATAAATCACCTTGCTTGCATATAATATCGGTTGTGTCAAAAAAGTATTTTTATGATAATTTGTATAATTATTATACTACCTTACGGGAAGAATAACAAGAGTGTATTTTTGTCGACAAAAAATAGCACAAAAATCGAAAATAGGCTTGCCTTTTTTGCCGATTTATACTATTATATATAGTGAATAACAACCGCAAAAATAATTAGCGTACAGAACGCAATAATAGCGCGTTCTGTGTTTAGTAGATAGAAAGAGAGAAATATATGGATAGAAGATTTCGCCTTTCCACAGCGCTGGATGTTGATGACCTTCTTCTTGAATGTGTGCCGTACGCCATACGGCTGGCTAACGAAAAATATAAATTTGACCCGCCGCTGTCTATTCACGAGGTAAACCGCTGGGGCAGAACGGGAACCCGCTCTGATGTTATATTTGAATTTATGGACGATCCGGACTTTTTTGTAAATCAGCCTGTTATAGAGGGCGCCCGCGAGTTTGTCAAAAAGCTCTCTAAAATGACCGAGATATTTGTAACAACTGCTGTCTGGCCTGAGTATATGACTCCTAGGTTTCAGAAAATTCTTAAGGAGTTTCCCGAAATCCCCAAGGACCACATTCTTATAGGCTCGCGCAAGGACCTTATTGATGTCGACATTTTGTTCGATGACGGTATGCACAACATTCTTAATTCGACTGCGGCATACCCCATTCTGATGCGCCGCCCCTGGAACAGTGAGGCAACGGGAATTTTGGCGGTAAACACCTATGACGAGTTTTTAAAGCTTGTTGAAATAATTGCCAACAGCTACAGCGCAAAGCAGGAGACCCTATCGCCCGATAAGGCGGGAATCGTTGTTCTGGTCGGTCCTTCGGGAAGCGGAAAGAACGAGATCGCAAGAGAACTTCTCGGTAAGACCCCTAGCTTTGAAAAGCTTGTCAGCTACACGACCGATAAGGCTGCCAGCAGCCGGGACGGTTGGTATCACTATTTGAGTGAGAAAGATTTCCGCAAAATGTCGGATAACGGCGAATTTGTTGAGTCTACGACCTACGCTCACCATGCATATGCTTCGCGAGGTGAGGATATTGAAAAGATCCTTAATGGTGGAAAGCATGTGCTGACGGTTATGGATATCTGTGGCGCCATGGCATTAAAGACCCGCTTTTCAAACGTTATTACGATTTATGTAAAGAGGGCCAAGAAAGAGCTTATCACCGCCATACTCGAAAAGGACTGCACCACAGAGGACAAGGCAAACAGACTGCTTGCTATTGCCGCCGAGTCTAAGAACTCTCAGGTGTGCGACTATGTGGTAAGGTTTGACGATTGCGGGCAGGCGGTAGAGCAGATCTGCAAAAAGCTTAACATTTAGCGTAAAAAGGCTTAGGTGGTAAAATGGTAGATTTACAAAAAGCTAACTTTGGAAAAAGAATAATTGCCGCTATTTTTGATTTTATACTGCTGGGCATTATAGCTGTGGGCTTGGCGGCGGTGTTTTCCTCGGCATTTGGATATAACGGATATATGGATACCATAAACGAGGCTTACACACACTATGGAAACGAATACGGTGTCGAGATTCAGATAACGGCAGAGCAGTACGAGGAAATGGAAGAGACCGAAAAACAGAATTACGATGATGCACTGGCGGCGTTAAATAAGGATGAGGACGTAATCTACGCGTACAATATGCTGATAAATCTGACTATGTTGATAATGACTCTTTCCATTTTGATAAGTGTTGTCATAATCGAGTTTATCGTTCCGATTCTATTCAAAAACGGGCAGACACTTGGAAAAAAGATCTTTGGCATAGGCGTTATGCACACCGAGGGAATACAGGTGACAAATGTTCAGCTCTTTGCAAGAGCCGTGCTTGGAAAGTTCGTCTTTGGAATTATGATCCCGCTTAGCATGATCATGATGATATTCTTTAATGCGATCGGGATTGTGGGTATAGCTATTCTGCTTATCCTCGCAGTCGCGCAGATTGCCTGCCTTGCGGCAACAAAGACCAATTCGCCTATTCACGATGTGGTTGCAAAAACAGTCACGGTGGATATAGCAAGCCAGAGAATATTCAAAACCCGCGAGGAGCTTGTTGAGTATGTAAAGGCTCGGCATGCCGAAAAAGCCGCGCAGACTGACTGAGGCGGCCGCATAAATACGTTTCGTTTTATATTTAATATATTTCATTTGAAAGGGAATCAATATGAAAGTTGTATTACAAAACCTGACAAAAATTTTCCCCAGCCGTGATAAAAAGGCGGGCAAAGAGGTCGTTGCCGTCAACGATTTCAACTTTGAAATTCCTGACGGACAGCTTGTTGGTCTGCTTGGCCCCTCGGGCTGCGGAAAGAGCACCACTCTTTATATGATAAGCGGACTGCAAAAGCCTACAAGCGGAAAGATATTCTTTGGTGACGATGATGTTACCGAGCTTTCCACCGAGAACAGAGGAATCGGTCTTGTGTTCCAGAACTATGCTCTCTATCCGCACATGACTGTTATGCAGAACATTCTGTTCCCTCTGCAGAACTTAAAGGGCAAGGACAAGCTCACCAAGGATGAGATGCTTGACCGCGCTTACGAGGCCGCAAGACTGGTTCAGATAGACGAGCTTATGGACAGAAAGCCCAGCGAGCTTTCGGGCGGTCAGCAGCAGCGTGTTGCTATTGCCCGCGCGCTTGTTAAGATGCCGAGAGTTCTGCTTCTCGACGAGCCTCTTTCAAATCTTGATGCACGCCTTCGTCTGCAGACCCGCGAGGAGATCCGCAGAATTCAGAAGGAAACAGGCATTACCACCGTTTTCGTTACTCACGACCAAGAGGAAGCAATGTCCATCTCGGATGTTATCGTTGTTATGAAGCTGGGCGTTGTTCAGCAGATAGGCAAGCCTCAGAACGTTTATGACGATCCTCAGAATCTCTTTGTTGCAAAGTTCTTAGGAACTCCTCCTATCAATGTCCTTGAGGGCAAGGTAGAGGGCGGCAAGGTCTATATCGGCTCAGAGGTCGTTTTGGAGATAGAGGGCATCGAGGATCAGGAAGTCTACATAGGCATTCGCCCCGAGGGTCTTGAGCCCGCTGAGGACGGCAAGTTTACCTGCAAATTAAACAACCTCGAGGTCATGGGCAGAGATGCAAGCGTTGTCGCAAGCCACGAAAATGCAGTTTCGCCCGTTATCCGCGCAATCATCAGCTCGGATATTAAGATCGAGCCCTCGGCACAGAGTGTCAAGTTTAACGTAAAGCCTCATAAGTTCTTCATATTTAATAAGGAAACCGAGGAGCGTCTTTATTACGAGGTGAAGAAAAA
The DNA here is from genome assembly GCA_964508295.1 of uncultured Oscillospiraceae bacterium. Lineage (GTDB taxonomy): Bacteria > Bacillota > Clostridia > Oscillospirales > Ruminococcaceae > SIG578. The sequence goes on from CAZDSQ010000021.1 coordinate 5,130, forward strand.
TGGTTGATAATAAACACCAATGGAAAGCTTGGCTCTATCTGTCGCCCGCGATAGTTTTGCTGCTCGTCTTTACCGTTTGGCCGATATTCAACACTCTGCGAATGGCCTTTTTAAACGGTTACGGAAATATGGCAGCTATCGGCGGAGCAACATTTGAGTTTGGAATTGAAAACTTTATTAAGGTTATAGAGTATAAGGAATTTCTGCAGTGCCTGCAGAACACCGCAATTTTGTGTGTTGCAACAGTTCCTATCTCAACTATCCTTGCGCTTCTTATCGCAGTTGCGCTAAACTCCATAAAACCCCTGCAGAAAACTCTGCAGACCATATTCTTCCTGCCTTATGTTACAAACTCCATTGCTATCGGAATGGTTTTTGCGGCAATGTTTAATATTGTCGGTCTTAAGCAGGGCAATTCCATTGCAGATACATGGGGTATTATCAACAATGTCATACAGTTCTTTGGCGGCGAGCCGGTAAACTGGATAAACGCAGGCTCGTCTTATATGGCAAATATGGTTGTTATGGTAATCTACATCGTCTGGAACGCTCTGCCTTTTAAGATCTTAATTCTTTTAGGCGGACTTCAGAGCATCAACAAGCAATATTACGATGCCGCCAAGGTGGACGGAACTTCCAAAGCAAGAGTTCTCACCAAGATTACCATTCCTCTGCTTTCTCCCATGCTCGCCTATGTTGTTATAACAGGCTTTATCGGCGGCTTTAAGGAGTATTCGAGTATTATTGGTATCTTCGGCGACAAGATGGGCCCTGCTGACGACGCAGGTAGACTCAACACAATGGTTGGCTTCGTTTACGATGCACTCGAGCGTGACCGCCAGGGACGCGCCAGCGCCGCCGCACTTATTCTATTTGTGATAATTCTTGTTGTAACCTTGTTTAACAATAAGGTCATCAAGAAGCACGTTCATTATTAAGGGGGTGCGGAAGATGTCAAAAAATGCAGAAAAAGTTATGCAGGCGCGCGACATTCAAAAAATGTCTGTGGGACAAAAAATAGTCCGCGTCCTTTCAAAAACGGGCACATACGCCTTCCTTCTCATTATGGCGCTTATCGTTCTTTTCCCGTTTTATTGGATGATAATCTCATCCTTAAAAACTCTGGCTGAGTACCGCCAGGCAATTCCTACCTTCTGGCCCCGCCAGATAATGTGGGGAAACTATGCAGAGGCATTCACAACCGCCCATCTCGGCGACCTTTTCTTAAACACTCTCTATGTAGGGCTTGTTTCGACTGTGCTGAGTTTAGTTATCACAGTGCTTTCGGCGTTTGCTTTTGCAAGGCTTGAATTCAAGGGTAAGGAAACCTTGTTCGGCGCACTGCTTGCAACAATGATGATTCCCGGTGAGCTTTTCACCATCACAAACTATATCACCATCAATGAACTCGGCTGGATGCACACCTTTACGGCTCTTATCGTGCCGTTTTTGGTCAGCGTATTCTATATCTATCTTCTCCGTCAGAACTTTATGCAGATACCTAACGAGCTGTATCTCGCCGCTAAGGTTGACGGAACAAGCGATATCAAATATCTCTGGAAGGTTATGATCCCGCTGGCTCTGCCCACACTCATCTCGGTCACTATCCTTAAGATGATGGGCGCCTGGAACTCTTACATCTGGCCCAAGCTCGTTGCAAACGACGATGCCCACCAGATGATTACCAACGGTCTTAGAAACGCCTTTACCGACACGTCGGGCCAGGCAAACTATCCCGTTCAGATGGCAGCGGTCGCCATCGTTTCAGCTCCGCTCTTCTTAGTGTTCCTCTGCTTAAGAAAGTACATTATGTCGGGTGTCAGCCGAAGCGGAATAAAGGGTTAATAGACAGACTTGTCTGTTATATATAAATAGGAAAGGATGAAACTTAACTATGCGCAAAAAGATTTTAGCACTTGTTATGGCATTTGCTATGCTTCTCTCAATGCTTTCGCTTGCGGGATGTCAGAGCAATAACTCCAAAAACGCCTTTGTGGTTCCCGAGGAGGGCTTCAATCCTGACGAGCAGGTCAGCATCACATTTACTCATACAATGGGTGCTAAGCTGCAGGGTGTTCTTGACACCTATATCGAGGAATTTAACAAAATTTATCCTAACATTGAAATTACCCACCAGTCAGCAGGTGGTTGGTCTGATATTAACGGACAGATCAACACAGAGATCGCAGGCGGCAACCAGCCCAATATCGCTTACTGCTATCCTGACCACGTTGCTATGTATAACATTGCAAAGTCTGTTGTAACTCTTGACAACCTTATTGCCAGCGAGCAGGTTATCCCCGGAACTAACGAGGTTCTCGGACTTACCGCTGAGCAGAAGGACGATTTTATTAAGAGCTATTACGATGAGGGTATTGTTTACGGCGACGACCTTATGTATACAATGCCCCTTAATAAGTCCACAGAGGTTCTTTATTACGACAAGACCTTCTTTGAGGAGAACAACCTCTCTGTTCCTACCACATGGGACGAGCTTTGGGATACCTGCGAAAAGATTTTGGCAATCGATCCCAACTGCTATCCTCTCGGATATGATGCTGAGGACAACTGGTTTATCACCCTCTGCGAGCAGATGCAAACAGGCTTTACCAGCGCTGAAAACGGCGGTGAGTACCTCTTTAACAACGATGAAAACAAAGCTTTTGTAAAAGAGCTTCGCGAATATTATCAGAAGGGCTACTTCACAACTCAGGAGCTTTATGGTAGCTACACCTCAAACCTCTTTGTTGAAACAACCGACACCCGCTGCTATATGTGTATCGGCTCATCGGGCGGTGCTTCTTATCAGATGTCCAATAACGACACTACTGACGGCAGTTTTGCATTTGAGGTAGGAGTTGCTCCCATTCCTCAGTATGACGACAGCAACCGCAAGACAATCTCTCAGGGCCCCAGCCTTTGTATCTTAAAGGGCAGCAAGACAACCGACCAGCAGGTTCTCGCTTCCTGGCTGTTTGTTAAGTTCCTCTGCACAAATGTAGAGTTCCAGGCTGAGTTCTCAATGGCTTCGGGATATATGCCCGTTCTTAAGTCGGTTACCGAGAATGAAGCTTATGCCGCTTGGCTCGCAAAGGGCAACGGATATGAGTATCTTGTTGCAAAATGCGTTCAGGTTGGTATTGATGGACGTGACGATTACTTTGTATCCCCCGCATTTAACGGCTCGTCCAAGGCTCGTGAGCAGGCAGGCGCACTCCTTCTTAAGTGCCTCAGCGGCGAGACCCCCAATGGAGTAGACGCTCTTATCGATGCGAGCTTCCAGGAAGCTATCGACGAGTGTGAATATTAATGCATACCAATATGAAAACAAGTAACAAACTTATTTCGCTTATTATGATGCTTTGCCTGACAGTCTGTATTTTCACGGGCTGTCAGGACAAAACACCTGCGGTCTCAAGCAGCGAGAGTGCAAACACAATAGACTATGTTGCAAACACCAAACTGGTTATGGAGTCGAACACCAAAAAGCAGGAGGTTACCGTTAAGAGCTATATTGACGGCGACACAACCCACTTCTATGTTCCTTCTGAAATCAGTGCGGACGGTGTTTTGAAGGCTCGCTATATGGGCGTAAATACCCCTGAATCCACAGGTAAAATTGAAGAGTGGGGAAAGAAAGCATCAACCTTTACCAAAGAAAAGCTTATGAGTGCCACCTCTATCATAGTCGAGTCCGATGATGAAAATTGGAATGTTGACTCAACGGGCGGCCGCCATCTTGTATGGGTCTGGTACAAGCCTGAGGGAGAGAGCGATTACCGCTGCTTAAACCTCGAGCTTATCCAGAACGGACTTTCCATTTCCTGCGGAACTACTGCCGACCGCTACGGCGACGCGGCATCAAAGGCCTTCCAGCAGGCAAAAGCACAGAAGCTTCACGTTTTCTCAAGCGAGGAAGATCCCGATTTCTTCTATGGCGATGCTTATGAGGTGGATCTTAAGGGACTCAGAACAAACATATCCCTTTATGACAACGCTAAGGTTGCCTTTGAGGGCGTTGTAACCCGCAATAACAACAACTCTGTCTATGTTGAGAGCTATGACGCTGAAACCGATATGTACTATGGTATGTCGGTTTACTACGGATATGAAACAGGCGCTCTTCTTAACATTCTCAAGGTTGGAAATCTGGTCCGAGTTGTCGGAACCGTTACATATTATGAAACAGGCGGCACTTGGCAGGTCTCAGGCCTCAGTTACAGAGAGTTTAAACCCGAAGATCCCGGCAACACCATAATGATCAGCGAGGGCCACGAAGCTTCAAACCGCTTAACCAGTGCCGACGTTTTTGTGGGCGGCAAGATAGATTGCGAGGCTCTGGTATCTCTTGACAGCGAGGAAACCGAGGTCAAGACCTTTGATTATGCAAACCTTGCTATGAGCACCTCTGTAAGTATGAAAAATCTTAAGGTCCTCAGCGCCTACACCACCAGTAACGGCGGTGACAGTGACGGTGCTATGACTCTCACCTGCGAGTCAGACGGTATTATTGTTACCGTAAGAACCATCGTTCTTTATGACGAAAGCGGCAGTATGCTGACTCAGGCAGACTTCCTCGGTAAGACTATCGATATCACGGGCATCGTAGATTATTTCAGCGGAGATTATCAGATAAAGGTGTTCTCGGCTGACGACATTACTGTACACTAATTAAAAAGGAGTAAGGAAAATGAAAAAGATTGCTTCCATTGCGCTCTCAATGCTTATGATGCTTGGTCTTTTCGCCGGATGTAAATCAGGTGCAAGCGAAGAGCTCACAAGCGCAAAAGACTACCTCACCAATATGTACCAGACTGCTGGTAAGGGCGAGGTTATGACTATGCTTATGGACAAGGACGTTCTCTCTGTTGTTACCATTGATGGCGTAAGCTATTCTGTTGAGTGGACCGTTGAGGTAACCAAGGGCGACGTTGACGCTGTTAAGATCGGCGAGTCCTATGAAGAAAATCACGTTCTTATCGACGTTCCCGAGCTTCCTGAGAAGGATATTCTCTTTACTGCAACCGCAACCATCAAGGATGAAAAGGGAAACACCGAAACCGTATCCTTTGACTATAAGGTAGCAGGCCTCATTCCCGATGAGGAAGACACCGAGAGTAGCGAAATTGCAGGGGATGAAACCTCCTCTGAGGCTGCAAAGGATGAAACCTCTTCAAAGGCTGATGCAAACACCAACACCTCTTCGAAGGGCAATACTACCACCAATACCAATACATCTTCGAAGGGCAACACTACCACCAACACCAACACTTCTTCAAAGAGCAACACCACAACCACCGCTCCCTCTGATCCTAAGGCTATCGTAGATGCGGCTTATGCTCTCGAGAGAAACACCCAGCTCGATTACGAGGCAACCTTAACAGGTAAGGTCATTTCTGTAAACGAGGCATATGATTCTGAGTTTGAGAACGTTACTGTTACTATTCAGGTAGAGGGCAAGGAAGACAAGCCCATTAAGTGCTACAGAATGAAGGGTACAGGCGCTGACAAGGTTGTAAAGGGAGATACAATCACAGTTACGGGCACCTTGAAGAACTACAACGGAAGTGTTCAGTTTGATACAGGCTGCACAATGACCAAGCGCGTTGCAGGCAAGACTGAAACCACCGTTCTCACCGATCCCGCAAAGATCGTTGAAGCAGCATACAAGCTCTCTCCCGGTGAGGATATGGGCTATGATGTAACCCTTACAGGTAAGGTTACTGCAATCAACACAGCTTACAGCGCAGATTATAACAATATCAGCGTTGTTATCGAGGTTGAGGGCAAGGATATCCTTTGCTATCGTATGACAGGTACCGATATATCAAAGATCGTCGGCGGTGACACCATCACCGTAACAGGACGTATTAAGAACTATAACGGAACCATCGAGTTCGATACGGGTTGCGTAATGCGTAAGCGCGTTTCCGGCGGTGTTACAGTTCTCACCGATTCCAAGGAGATCGTTGATGCAGCATTTGCTCTCGAGGCAGGCAAATCCCTTCCTTATTCTGTAACCCTTACAGGTACTATCACCAAGATCGCTACCGCTTATGATTCAAGCTACAAAAACATTACCGTTATCATTGAGGTTGAGGGCACAAAGGGAACAGAAGAGCTCAAATGTTATCGTATGAAGGGCGACGGTGCAGAAAGCCTTAAGGTTGGAGATACCATCGCTGTTACAGGTATCATCATTAACTATCAGCACAGTTCGGGTGACACCGAGGTTGAGTTTACTGCAGGCTGTACCTTCATTTTGAAATAAGGCACAGACACATTAATGAAGCTTTTAAAAACAGCAGGCGAAAGCCTGCTGTTTTTGTCTGAAACGGCGAGGAATTATTCGTAGGGGAACGACCTATGTGTCGTTTCGTCGTTGCTTCACTTGCTAATATGGGTTTGGCGGCACGACATGCAGGTCGTGCCATATAAATTTAAAATGTATATTGATTTTCTATTGACTTTGAGCTTTATATGCGGTATAATTACCTTGTAATATTGTCGAAAAGTGTTTTTGCATTTTTCGGCAAAAAATGAGGGTGTATTATAAGTAAATATATCCTCAAAAAACAAAACAAAATTTTAGGAGGAAAAAGAAAATGAAATCGCAAATCAAAAAGCTTGTTTCTGTATTTCTTTGCGTTTGCGTTGCTCTGTCGGTAATGGCAGTTGCTTCCTTTGCAGGTACAGACAAGACCTACACAAAGATCGACAAGGTTGCTGATCTTAAAGCAGGCACATATTATATGGCCGGATATAAAGATGATGTTTACCGTTTGGCTGACGGTACAATCAGCAATAAGGATCTTGTTACAGTTGATTATACCTTCTCAAACGGCACATTAACAGGTTCCGGTGCTGCTGAGGTCGTTCTGGCTGCCGTTGCCGACAAGGCAAACACCTACACCATTTCTATCAATGGTCAATATCTTGATGTTAGTGATGCTGCTAACAGTAGAAGGTTCCAACTTAGCTCTACTGCTCGCGAGTGGACTGCAGTCGATCATACTGAGGGCGGAATCCAGTGGCAGACCACTATTGATAGCAACACCTGCTATTTCGGAACTGCAGGAACAGCATCATCAAGATTTATCAGAAGCTACAAAACAGGCGCGACAAATTCCATTACATATGGTGTTGTATTCTTTAAAGAAAGCTCCAGCGACGTTTCAAGTGACGTAAGCTCTGACGTTTCAAGTGACGTAAGCTCTGACGTTT
>CAZDSQ010000021.1:12453-25842 GCA_964508295.1 uncultured Oscillospiraceae bacterium
GACGTAAGCTCTGACGTTTCGAGCGACGTAAGCTCTGACGTTTCAAGTGACGTAAGCTCTGACGTTTCAAGTGACGTAAGCTCTGATGTTTCGAGTGACACTTCAAGCGATACTTCAAGCGACAGTACCAGCTCGGGCTCCAACACTCCCGCAACAACTGAGGTTGTTTTAACTGCTGATAATTTGGGTCTCGGCGCATACGGAGATGGCACCAAAACTGTTGATGGCGTAGGCTTTGAGTGGATAGAGTTAGCTAGCTACGGTGATGGTATCCAGGTAAGAATTAAGAATGGCAAAACCTCTACCCTTTGGAACACCACAGCATTTAGCGCACCTATTAAGGAGATCAGATTAGCTTTCTCTGATACCAAATCTACATACGATAATACTGATGCAGTAATCTTCACATTTGGTAATGCTGCAGATAGTCTTACAAATGAAGTTAAGTTATCAACAGTAGCAGGCACTAAAAACTATACTGTTACTCCCGATGCTCAGACTTATACATACTTTAAATTCCAGCACAATCTTACCTTTACTGGATATTGGAAGTCCATCACAATCGTTTTAGCTGACGGTAACGATAACAACAACACTTCCAGCGGAACAACCTCCGATACTTCGAGCGATACTTCGAGTGACACCTCGAGCGACACAAGCTCAACTCCTACTCTCCCCACTCCCGATGCTACAAACACCCTTACTGTTGAGCAGGCTATCGCTCTTGGTGAGAGCAAGGACGCAGGTCAGTACACCGAGGATAAGTACTATGTAACCGGTGTTATTACCAATGTCTATAATGACACCTATGGCAATATGTACATCACCGATGATAAGGGCAACAACCTTACCGTTTACGGTACATACGATGAAAAGGGCGACAAGAAGTACGGCGAGATGGATTCCAAGCCTGATGCAGGCGATACAGTAACTCTTTACGGTGTTGTTGGTAAATACGGTACAACCGTTCAGATGAAGAATGCTTGGATCATCGAGTTTACTCCCGGCGACCTGCAGGTTGAGGATACCGATCCCGCAGACGGAACCGTTCTCACCATCCCCGAGGCTATCGCTCTCGGCGAAACAAAGCTCTCCAACATTTACACTGAAAAGAGATACTATGTAACAGGTACCATCACCGGCTTCTACGGCGATCAGGGTGAAACCTACGGTAACATCTATATTCAGGATGCAGATGGAAACCAGATCCTTGTTTACGGAACATACAACGAGGACGGTTCTGTTCAGTACGGTGACCTCGAGGACAAGCCCGCTGTTGGCGATACCGTTACCGTTTATGCTACAGTAGGTAACTACAACGGAACTGCTCAGCTTAAGAATGGCTGGTTCAAGGATGCTCCCGCAACTGACGGCGATGACAATACCTCCAGCACACCTGCCGGCGATGATGACACCTCCAGCACACCTGCCGGAGACGATAATCAGAGCGGAACAACCGGCGGTGACAACACCACAGGCGGCGCAACAGGCGACGACAATGCAGCTGGCAACGGCAACGGCGACGAAGGAAACGTTGATGCTCCCAACACAGGCGATGCAGCAAGCGTTTATGTACTCCTCGCAATTATTGCTCTTGCAGGCGCTGCACTTATTGTAACAAAAAAGGTTCGTGCATAACTTAATTTGCGATTTCTTATACAGTTATGTATATAAAAAGAGCACCCCTCGGGGTGCTCTTTTTGTTATGCCAAACCGACAGATAAATAAAAGACCTTGGAGATTTCCCCAGGGCCTTTTTTGTTGCGGCTTTTCGGATTATGGAATATAAAAGCAGTCCTCAGTCCATTTCGCAGGGTTTGAGTCAATGTAGTTCCAGATTTTAAGGTAGTCCTGCTCACCGCGAATTACATGGTCATTAGAACGGCTCTGCCAAATATTTTCGCCAATTTCCTTGTTGCAAAATCTTTTAAAGGTAGACATCAACTGTGCAATGTAAGAATTTGTAGGGACCGGCGTCCTCGACGGTCCACTTGTTCCGCTTTCAGAAATTTTAATTAGAAAATGTATGTGATTGGGCATAATAACATATTTTTCAGTTGTAATGTGGGAATAAAAATTCTTGATATTTTCAATATGTTTCTTTGCAATATCGCCGTATTTAAACATTACGGTTTGTGGACCGTCGGGGACGCCGGTCCCTACAATATCGCATAGGATTCTTTGTTTATTTTTTGTACACACCGTTATAAAATAGTAACCGGGTGTATTGTAATTATAATTTTTTAATCTTGTAATTTTCCGATTGTAAATTTCCATTCTATCACCGAAATTATTTGAGCCTGTTGTAAATCTCCTCGGCCGTCATATCAATAGTCAGCGGCATAATGGAAATGTAGCCGGTCATTGTGGTTTCGGTGTCAAGGGTGGGATTGTTTTTTGACGCGTAAACGCATTTGCCGTGAGCCTTAAATGTTCCGTCGCCCATATCGTCAAAGCTGTCGGAATAATACGAGCCGCCCTGGCGGGTTATGCGGATGCCCTTGGGGGTTTCGGGAATGTTTATGTTGTATGCACTGTGAATATCCAAAAGCTTTCGCTCATTTATGTAGTCAAACACCTCGCCCAAATGCCCCACAGCCTTGTCATAATATTCGGGCGGGGTGGAAAATGCGATGGCGGGAATGCCTAAAATCGCCGCCTCACGCACTGCCGCAACCGTTCCCGAATAGAGAATATCGGTGCCGATGTTAAGGCCTCGGTTGATACCTGAAATGATAAGGTCAAATTTAAGCTCCATTCCGAGCACTGCGTACCGAACACAGTCGGCAGGGGTGGAATCGACGGTGTAAACCTCGGTCTCCTCGTCGAGCCAGACCCTTTCAACCGCAAAGGGAGCGTGAATTTCAATGCCGTGGCTCTTGGCGCTCTGTTCGAATCTCGGAACAACAACCGTTATGTCACCAAGCCTGCGGCACCACTTGATAAGCGGCAAAAGCTGCTCGGCGCTGACGCTGTCGTCGTTTGTAATTAAAATTCTCATAACCAATCCTCGTGTGTTTGTTTGTACTCTTTTACAAGGGCGTCAGCATCGCTGATAAGCGCCTCGGCCTCGGCCCAGCTGTAAACGGTCGCGCCGCAGGCACAGGCGTGTCCGCCGCCGTTGTATTTTTCGGCGATGGGGTTTACCTTAACAAAGCGCGAGCGCAGACGGACTCTGATAGAGCCGCTCTCGTCGCCGTTTTCGATAAACGCCATCCAGCAAAGTGCGCCGCGTATGCCGTCAAGACTGCCAACACAGGCGCTCGCATCCTCTAAGCTTAGACCGAATTTTTCCTGCATAGCCTTGTCTACATAAATGTAGGCGACGCCGTTTTCGGAAATGCGCATATTCTCGTAAATGTGTGCCTTGAATTTAAAGTAATTAAACTCCTCGAGATACAGATTTGCGTAAAGCCTCTCTGTGTTTACCCCGACGTCAAGCATTTCGGCGGCGCATCTCATAGTGTCGCCGTTAACGCCCTCGTACTTAAATCGGCCCGAGTCGGTAACCATACCCGCATAGATGTAGGTTGCCGCCTCGCTGTCAATTTTAAGCTCGTCCTTAAATGTGATATAAAAATCGGCAATCATCTCGCAGGCAGAGGAGCGCTCCTCCTCGACCCATATTATATCGCCGTAATTTTCAAGGGGGATGTGATGGTCGATTTTTATAAGCTCCTTGCAGAGAGCGTACTTTTTGTTGGAAATGCGGGCCTCGGAAGCTGTGTCGATAACTATTCCGAGCGCACTTTTGTATATTTCATCAGAAACCTCGTCATCCTCGGGGCCTAAAAATTTGAGATACTCAGAGCCGTCCGAGTCGATAAGATAGATCTCTTTCTCGGGGAAGGTGAGCTGCAAAATGCGCTTTAAGCCCTTGGTAGAGCCAACACAGTCGCCGTCGTTCCTGACGTGGCGAAACAGCATTATTCTGTCGTACTCTTTTATTTTATTAAGAATTTGTTGTTTAACCATCTTGTTCATTTGCTTCTCCTTGCATCTTATCCAAATCAGAGAGCATCGCCATAGCCTCGTCGTAATTTTTGACGCAGGCGCCGCTTGCCTTCTGATGCCCTCCGCCGCCGTACTTTACGGCGATGGGATTGATGTTAAAACGGCTTGAGCGTATTTCGCACAAAACGCCCTCGTCGCTCTCGGTAAAGTTCACCCAGATGTCAACGCCCTTAAGGTCTGCCATTGTGCCAACCATTCCACGAGATATCGAGAAAATGTCGGCACCGCTCTTAGTAAGCTCGTCACGGGTTGTGTAAATGTAGGCAACACGGTTTTTGGTGAAATTGATCTTAAGGGTGTAGTGTGCCTTTAGCTTTTTGCTCTCGATATCGTCGGCATAAAGGTTTCTGTAAAGCTCGTTTGTGTCAATTTCCGATTCCATAAGCGCCGCCGCTATGCGAAAGGTCTGCGCCGTGGTGCTGTCGTAGCGAAAACGGCCCGAGTCGGTAACCATTCCTGTAAACAGCTCTGTTGCGGCAAGCGAGCCAATTTTTAAGCCGCCCTCAAGCGCAAGTGCGGCAACCATAGCGGCGCAGCTCTCAAAGCTTGTGTCAACGACCTCAACGTCGGTAAAGGTCTCGCAGTAGATGTGGTGGTCAATTCGCGCGGTTTTCTCAGCAAGCTTGTAACGCTCGTCGCAGATAAGCGCAGGGGTCGCCGAGTCAAGCAGTATGGCGAGGGCGCCTCTGTAAACCTCATCGCCGATCTCGTCCATCTCGCTGTCCTTCATAAACTCAAGATATTTTGACTTGTCGCCCACCACGTAAACCTTTTTGCCCTCAAAGTTGTCGAGGATAAGGTTTTTAAGCCCTAACTGACTTCCCATAGCGTCGCCGTCGGGGCGGCTGTGGCGGTGGATAATTATTGTATCGTAATTTTTTATACAGTCAAGTACTGCTTCAAACATAATTTTTCCTCTATTTCTTGTCCTCGGCAATCAGCAGGCGAATTGCCTCGATAGCCGTTTTTATGGCGCAAGAGGTGTCCTCTTTTCGCTCTTTGGGCATACCGCTCTTGGCAACCTCTTGATTCCAGACGCAGTGGAAAACTGCACCTGTCCGCAGTTTTCTAGCCGCACCCACGATAAAGAGGGCCGCACCCTCCATTTCTGATGCGAGGCAACCGCCGCGCTTCCAGGCCTCCCATTTGTATAAAAGCTCGGGAGCGATGGGCATACTTTCGGGCGAGTGCTGTCCGTAAAAGCTGTCCTTTGCCTGAACAACGCCAACGTGGCTTCTGTAGCCGAGCTTTTCGGCGGCGTTGTAGAGCGCCTGCGTCACCTTAAAATCGGCAACTGCAGGAAACTCAATGGGCAGATACTCGCGGCTGGTTCCGTCCTGACGGATGGCGCCCGAGCCGATAATAACGTCGCCCGGCTCAACTTCGGGCTGCATACCGCCGCAGGTGCCGACTCTGATAAAGGTGTCAACGCCGATTTTAGCAAGCTCCTCAACGCAGATAGCGCAGGAGGGGCCGCCGATTCCTGTCGAAACAACAAGCACCTTTTCGCCGTCGAGATAGCCTAAATAGGAGTTGTACTCTCGGTTGCAACCAACCTGCTTTGCGTCGTCAAGAAATGCGGCAATTTTAGGAACTCTGCCGGGGTCGCCGGGGATAATGGCGTACTTTGCGCTCTGCTCCTCGGTCAAATGAATGTGATACTGCATAGAAAGGCCTCCTTATTCCTTGGGCTTAAGGTGGGGCAGATTTTCGTATTCAACTGCGCAGTCGAGGGCAAGCTCCATCATTTGTGTAAAGCTTACCTGGCGCTCGTTAGCGTCAAGCGCAGTAAAGGGCGGGTAAAGAATGTCAGAAATGGTGCAGATAGCAAGCGCGCGCATACCAAGGCGCATAGCGGTGCAGTAAAGCGCCGCCGCCTCCATTTCAACTGCAAGACAGCCAACCTTGCCCCAGGCCGACGAGGGTGTGCTGTCGTCATAGAAGGTGTCGGAGGAATAAAGGTTTCCGATGTGGACTTTAAGTCCATTCTTTGCGGCGACCTTGTTTGCAGTGTCGAGCATATCAAAGTCGCAGATGGGGGCAACTGTGCCGTTCATTCCGTACTGATTGGGGAAGTTGGAGTTTGTGCAGGCGCCCATTCCGACAACGATGTCACGAACTGCAACCTTTTCGTTGATAGCTCCCGCAGAGCCGACTCTGATAATGTTCTGAACGCCGAAGTATTTGTAAAGCTCGTAAGAGTAGATGCCAATCGAGGGCATACCCATTCCGCTCGCCATAACCGAAACCTTAACGCCCTTGTAGTAGCCTGTGTAGCCGTTAACGCCACGAACGCCGTTGACTAAAACTGCGTCGGTTAAAAAGTTGTCGGCAATGTATTTAGCTCTTAAGGGGTCGCCCGGCATTAAGATCGTTTTGCCGAAACCGATGTCATTTTTTAAATCAATATGAGGTGTCTTGTTTGTCATTTTCTTCACCTTTCTCCATAGACTTTACTATTTTTACAATTCTGCTGGTGCCAAGTCGGGTTGCGCCGAGCGCGATAAAGTCCTCGGCGTCCTCGAGTGAGGAAATTCCGCCTGCCGCCTTAATCTTAAGGTGGTCTGCCACGTTGTTTGCAAAAATCTCAACGTCGTGCCTTGTTGCGCCTGCGGTACTGAAACCTGTCGAGGTCTTGATAAAGTCAGCGCCCGAATTAGACACGATTTCGCACATCTTAACCTTTTCCTCGTCTGTTAAGAGGCAGGTCTCGATGATAACCTTGAGCAGCTTGCCGTTGCAGGCGGCTTTAATAGCCTTTATCTCATTTAAAAGAAGGTCGTATCTCTTATCCTTGAGCCAGCCGATGTTGATAACCATATCAATCTCGTCTGCGCCGTTTTTAACAGCGTCCTCGGTCTCAAAGCATTTGGTGGCGGTGGTGCTGTAGCCGTTGGGGAAGCCGATAACTGTGCAGATAGCGAGCTTGTCGCCAACGTATTCTTTTGCCTCTTTTACGTATCCTGCGGGAATGCAGCAGGAGGCGCAGGAATATTTTATTCCGTCGTCAAGAACTGCGCGGATTTCATCCCAGGTTGCGCTCTGGGAAAGAAGGGTGTGGTCAACATAAGAAAGAATTTTTTTAACGTCCATAATCTTACCTCGCATATAATAATTTATACCTAATTAAATTATACCCTTTTTTCGCTCCCCAGTCAACAGTTAAAAACTCCGCGCGAGGCATAAAAAAGCCGCACCGAAAGGTGCGGCCTTTTGTAAACACGGTTGTTTGTTTATTCGGTAAAGCTGACGGTCTTTGCCCACTCAAAAAATTGCTGAGAATATTTCTCTGTGTTTTGCTCCAGGGTTGCAAACTGAACTATCCAGAAGGCAGCGCCGTCCTCGTATAAGCAGGTGAAATATTCGTAGGTGTCGTCAGAGTCGGGGTTTGTGTATGTGTATGTAAAATAGGTAAGACCGTCGGAGGTTTTTAACTGCTCGGGGTCCAGAGAGTTGTTTTGCATTACCAGCTTGGCGTATTTTTCGAGGGTGTAAGCTTCCTCTCCGTCATCTACCAAAACAGCCTCCTGCAACGCCAGCACAGCAACGTCTCTTGAGTCGTATGCAACAGTGTAGTTATCAGTATCAACCTCTGTAAACTCGTCGGTCAGTGTTATGCTCATTCCCTCGCAGGAAAAAGTTTTTGGCTCGGGCGGTGTGCTTGAAAACAAGCTTGAGAAAATCGGAAGTGTACAGCCAACGCCAACAACAGCACCAATAGCTGCAGCCGCCACAAGCACAACAAGTCCCTTTTTGGTGCCTTTCTTGCGGCTTTCCGCAATGCCGACGCTCTGGTTGTTGTCAAAGCGGAAGGCGTTGCCGTTTGCGGGGTTGAACTTGTTTTTGCCGCTTAGGAAAACATCTTCTTGCCCGCAGTCAAGGCAGTAGTATTCGTTGCAGTAGTCCTTGCTGAGCGTGTCGGCAATCATAAAAACCTTTGCCGCCTGCTCGTCAATTTCAAAGGTCTTTTGCTCGCCGTTTTTTAGTTCTCCGAGCTTTCGGCAGGGAACGCCATTTATGGTAAGCTCGCCCATTGTAGCGTCCTCAATATAAACCTTCATTTTTGCAAGACAGCCAACAAAGCTTTTTGTTCTTTTAATGGTCAGATTTCGCATTTTAAAGCCTCCTTGTAGTTAGACGTGTATTATTAAACGATAATCCTTTTCCAAGCAAATGGGAGAAGGTCTTTTATGCCTACCTTTATCATATTATCGTTGTCATCATTTAAGATGACCTTTATATCGGGGCAGTACTCCAAAAGCATCTGGCGGCAGTTGCCACAGGGCGCCACAAGGCCGTTAGGCGCCTTTTCGTGAACGGCAACGATGGTGTCAAATTCCCGCTCGCCTGCCGAAATTGCCGCTCCCATAACGATAAACTCGGCGCAGGAGCCGTGTATGCCGTCGCAGTTTACGCCGCTGTAGACCTTGCCGCTCTTGGTGCGCACCGCCGCACCGACGGTGTGATTGTAAACCCCGTCGTCAAAGTTTTTCTCAAGGCAGTCAAGGGCGATTTTTATAAGCTCTCTGTCCTCTTGTGTTATCTCAAAAAAGATCATTTTTCCTGCTCCTTAATGCGCTGCTGCCAGCAACCCCAGCACATACTTTCGTACTTGTCGTTGCCGCCGATCTCGATCTGCTCGCCCTCGACGATTATCTTGCCGTCGCCGTCAATTCGGGCGTTGACGATTGCCTTTTTGCCGCACTTGCAGACCGATTTTATCTCGGTAATGCTGTCGGCAATCTCAAAAAGGCGCATCGAGCCCTCAAAAAGCTTGGTCTGAAAGTCCGAGCGAAGCCCGAAGCAGAGAACGGGCGTGTTTAAAAACTCTGCGATGTATTTCATCTGGTCGACCTGCGCCGCGGTAAGAAATTGGCACTCGTCGCAGATGATTGCGTTAATGGAAGTCGACTCTGTAATACTGCGAAAGCGCTCCAAAATGTTCTCGTCGCGTGCCACAACGTCGGCAACGGCAGAAAGGCCAATGCGCGATTTAACAACCGTAACCCTAACGCCGTTTTCGTCCACGTAATCGTCTCTGTTATCAAGGTCGGGCTTTATCAGCCAGACGCGGTTGCCTTTTTCTTCATAGTTAAAGCGAGTCATAAGGGCATTTGCTGTTTTGGACGACGCCATCGCGCCGTACTTAAAATATAATTTGGACATATTTTTTAACCCCGTTTCCGCAAATTTATAAATTCAATTTGTTCCTGCTTTCATTATACCGCCAAAGCTGCAAAAAGGCAAGGCAAGCTGCATATAAAAAATCCTGCGCTTTTATGACTTTGTTTCGCCATTGTTATATATTGTAGGGGACGATGCCCAGCTCCGCTTTGCTACTGCATAAATTCCGCTTGCACAATCTCCGATTTGGAGTGTCATTTTACATCGTCCCGTAAGGAAAAACGGGCGGATGAAGGGCATCCGCCCCTACGGATTCTATCGAACGTTGAATTTTAACCTGTAGGGACCGGCGTCCTCGACGGTCCATAGGGTGCCTGCCGAAAATGATCACGGATCGTTCGTCTGACGCCTGTCCGTTTGCGGTGCCCGAAAATTTTTCGCTTTTTGCTCAAATTTTCGGCCGCTGCACCCGTTTATGCCTCGCTTCATCTCGCTCTGCGAGCGCTTCGGCAACACGCCCCTACAAATTAACGCTAAAGCCCTGCAAAAAAACTCCGATGCCCCTCGGCATCGGAGTTTTAAGTTGTGCTTTGAATCAGATTGCGGCTTACAGATACTTGCTCAAATAAAAGCTTGCGAGCCTGATGTGCTTTCTTTCAACGGTGTAGGACATTGCAAGCTCGCCCCCGTCAAAATACTGCACGAAGGGGTAGAAACAGCTTGACTGCATATTCGCCTGAAGCACTACCTCGCTCTTTGCAATATCCTCGGTGTCGATCTTGACAATGCCGATATGCTCTCTGTCAATGGGGGCGTGGAAAAGATAAAGTCCGCCGTTGTAAAGAATAAAATCTCCTCGCGACTGGCAGTCCTCGATCTCGACCGCCTTTTCCCAGCTGTTTGTCAGCAGGTTGTATACCGTCAAAAAGCCGCACCTGTTGGTGTCTTGCTGGCGGACAAAATAGTAAACTTTGTCGCCAAGCACGTAGGTTGCATTTTCCCACTTGGAATCGTTGATAAAGTCGGGCTGAGAAACGTACTCCCAGGTGATAAGGTCCTTGCTCTTGATTACGGCGGTAAAATCGCCGCTGTATGTTCCCGAGTAGTAATATCTCTCGCCGTTTTCAACTCGGCTGGATAATTTCTGCATAATGCCGATGTCGGAATACATCTTCTTGCAGGGAATGTCGTTTTCAGCAAGCGCGCTCCTTATGCCGCTTATCGAAAAGTCGTTTACGGTGTCGCCCACCTTAAATCTGTTTACCCCGACCTCGCCGAGCGTCTTGGTTGAAATGGTAAAGGGGCAGTAAAAGCGGAAGTAATTTTCCTCTGTTCGCGCAGTCCACATTATGTAGATGGTGTCGTCGTCCTTCTGCATCAGAATGGTGTCGTAAACCATATCAATAACCTTGCCGCCGACAACGTCACCCGTCGTCTGCAGGTCGATAAAGGTCTTGTTGTCTATGTCGTCCTTGGGAGCGTAGACAAGGCGTGCAGTCTGATTTTTGGGGTCCTCGGACGGCTCCTTTGTGTTGGCATAGTAGGTCATATAAACTGTGTCACCGATCACAATAAAGGTCGAAACGTGTGCCATCTTGTCACCCGGCTTTTCAAAGTCAGAAACGAAGCGGTCGGCAATCTCTTTTGCAAAGGCGTCGCCCCGACAAAGCGC
Source organism: uncultured Oscillospiraceae bacterium (assembly GCA_964508295.1). Classification (GTDB taxonomy): domain Bacteria; phylum Bacillota; class Clostridia; order Oscillospirales; family Ruminococcaceae; genus SIG578. Next base: position 23,264 of record CAZDSQ010000021.1, read on the forward strand.
CTCGGCGGAAACGTCAGCGGTAATCGTTCTAGCAACCTCTGCAATGGGAGCGCCCTCGGTTATTTTAAGCTCTTTTGCGGTAGGGCAGTCGCTTGAAAAGATTTGGTTTTTCATATCAGCTTTCCTTTCTTTAGCAAATGATAATATAATTGAAACTATTGCAATGGCCTCGTTAATAATGCCGACATACGAGCCTATGTAAAAATTGTAGGTCATAAATGCAAGCGATACAGGCAGGGAGATTATTTTTGTAAGCCGCGGGTTGTCTATCCATAATGAAATGGTAACAAAGGTCGATGCCGCAATCGGCAGTACGTTAAAGAGCGAGTGAAAGGTGCGTGCTCCGAGCGCCCAGTTTATTAAAATGAACAAGATCGGCCAGAGTCGGCTTGCCGCCCACCTTTTGTCCTTGCGGTTTATGAAGATCAGCTCTCTGAATATGCCAATCGCGTTGGGAATCATTCCCGCAATGCCGCCGAGACATAGGTAATGCGCCACCCAGCAAACGTCGGCAGAAAGCTTTGCAAAAAGCATCTTTTTTCGGCTTTTTTGCTGGTAAATCAGAAAGAGCGAAAGCATTGCGCCCAAGCCTAAAATCTGTGAGAGTATAACCATACTTTCTCCTTGTTGAAATTTCTGAAATGTTGTTGTATAATCATTATATTGGTAAATAAATTTAAATTCAAGGCTCTATATTGGATATAATTAACACTATCTTGCGTTTCGAGGTGGATAATATGCTCGGCACACGCCACGAGGAATACAAACCGCTTACCGACGGTCTGCCCTTTGTTCTCAATCTGGACTTAAAAAGGAGTTATTTTGACTGCGGAAACGAGAACAACTGGCACGATAACTTAGAGATCCAGCTTTGCACCGACGGATGCGGCAGCGTGCTTTTAGACGGCCAAAAGCTGCCCTTTAATAAAAACGACATTGTGGTGGTAAATTCGAACGTTATTCACTACACCGGCACCGACACCAGCCTTACCTACAGCTGCCTTATAGTCAGCACCGATTTCTGCAGGCAGGTGGAGCTGGACCCCAGCCGCCTGTACTTCGAGCCCTTTATCAAAAGCGGCGAGCTTGCGGGGCTTTTCGGCGAGCTGACAGAAGTCTATTTAAACTACGCGTCAGCCTGCCGCGTTGCAAAGCTAAACGAGCTTGTTTTAAGAATATTGATTGAGCTTGCCGAGCATCACACTCTGCATCAAGCGGCGCCAGAAGCCAATGCAAAAAAGTACCGGACCGTGAAATCGGCGATCTGCTATATCCGCGACAATTACGGGCGAAAAATCACCTTGGACGAGATTGCCAAGGCGGTTTTGTTTGATAAATACGCTTTGTGCAGGGAGTTTAAACGGCTTACGGGTCAAACCATTGTGGAATACCTAAACAGCTATCGTTGCATCAAGGCCATCGAGTGCCTGTCCGACGGAAATTCCGTCGGACAAACCGCCGCCCTCTGCGGCTTTGACAATCTGTCGTTTTTCAGCAAGACCTTCAAAAAGCACATCGGCAAGCTCCCTTCGGACTATAAGAAGTAGCGCGGACTTTGGGATTGCTGTATCCCAAAATTGTGCATAGAGTCTCCCTTGCCTAAAGGATAGAGAAGCGCCGAGCGGAAGTGAATGACAGTTCAGTGGACTGTCAGAGCCGCGAGGTGATTGAGCCGCAGCGAGAAGGGGACCGAGCTTGCTCGGTGGAAGGATTGTGGATTTTACAACTTTTGACCGCTGCCCCTTTGCCATCTCGCTTTTCCTCGCACAGCGAGCGCTCGGAGACACGGCAGTTTATTCGCCCGTGGGCTCATAGCCCTGCGGTCGAAGACTAAAATCTTTCTTACATAACAAAATAAAAAACAGACATCCGTATGGATGTCTGTTTTTTATTGGCAAGTTGTACCGAAAAAGATATCCGCAAATCTTACTGTCGTGTGATACGGATGGTTGCGGTGGTTTCTCCGTCCGCATTTGTGTCGATGCTTACCACCTTGATGGTATAACCGAATTCCACGTTGCTATCCATAAGACCGCCAATCAGGAACTCATCGTAATCCGCCGCATCAAACACATCTCCGGTATAGAAAAGGTCTTCTGCGGATATGGTGGTGCGTTCGTTCTTGCTGGCAAAGGTGTTTTTGCCGCCGTTTTGCAGCAGCTCCAGATGATACAGACCGCTCGTATTATACGCATTGGTATATACCTGGCTTATGAAAGTCTCTTCACTCATTTTCTTGGTGTTGCGTATTTTGCTTAAGTCTGTCATTCGTGCATCAACATGGTAAATGCGTACACCCGCCGTATCCGAAAGCCCGTAGTTTCCGGCGGAGGACGCATACAGCCCCTCGTCGGTAAACAGATCCACAAGCATATACTCATTAAACGGGCCGTTATGCTCTGTGCCTGCGGCGGGAATGACGATAGCATCTCCGGTGGTGGTCATAGAGCCGATGGTGATATCCACGGATTCGCCGGCTTTCAGATCTTTCACCACGGTAGGCTCCAGCCAGCCAACGCAGTACTTGGAGAAAGCGTTCCAGTCGCCGGTGTTATCGGACTGCATATCGTAAGTACCGA
>CAZDSQ010000022.1:0-25617 GCA_964508295.1 uncultured Oscillospiraceae bacterium
AATATAGCTGAGGCACACTTCCTTACGGAGTGTGCCTCAAGGGTGGATTTTTTTATAGCGTTTCTATGTAATCCAAAAGCTCTTTAAAACTGCCTTTGGGATATTTTGAAATATCCTCGTCTTTTCTGTTTATAAGGCAGTCGGACAAAAGGAACACCTTCATTCCTATCTTTTCGGCAACCATATCATCGCCGACATCGTTACCTACCATAAGGCACTCGCTCGGCTCAACACCGAGCCTCTTTGCAATTTCGAGATAATACTCGGGGTTGGGCTTGGAGCGGTTAATGTTTTCGTAGGTGGTTACAAGCTCGAAATCATTTATATCAAGCCCTGCCCAGCCTATTCGCCACTCGGTAGCGCGAGCGGGGAAAATCGGATTGGTTGCAAGCGCCACCCTTTTGCCCTGCTCCTTTATTTTATGTACCGCCTCATTGGCGGCGCTGTTATATCCGCATACAGCCTTTATTTTGTCAAACTCGGTTTCATAAAACTCGTCAAAGTAGCGTTTATCGGAGAGAATCTTTTCGCCGTAAACCGAAACTGCAAGCTCCCAAAAAACATCTTCGTTTGACTTGTCGCTCCCATTTTTAATCATAGCAACTGTTCCGTGCCAGATGGTATCGACAAGTTGTTTTGGGTCATAGCCCTGCCCTGCCATTTTGGCGGCAATGCGGGAAAAATAGTCCTTTATAAATACGTCCTGATCCATTGGGAGCAGAGTCCCGTCAAGGTCAAACAAAACTGTTGTAATTGCCATATTTTTTATCCTTTATTTCTGCTCAAGAAATGTTGAAAATGCCTTATAAGCCATATAAACGTCAAGCTTGGAAACAACCTCAAAGGGCGAGTGCATTGAAAGAACGGGAACACCGACGTCGATTGTGTCAACGTCAAGCGCGGCGACGTATTTTGCAACAGTTCCGCCGCCGCCGATATCGACCCTGCCAAGCTCTCCAGACTGCCAGATAACGTTGTGTCTGTCAAAGAGGTTGCGGATCTTACCGGTATATTCAGCGCTGGCATCAGAGGTGTCATACTTGCCTCTTGCGCCTGTGTATTTAGTTACGACAACGCCGTAATTTATAAAGCTTGCATTCTTTTTCTCAAAAACCTCAGGGAAATTGGGATCAAATGCGGCGTTAACATCAGCAGAAAGGCACTCACTCTTGCAAAGCACCTCTCTTGCGGCAAGACCATAGGGTGCGGCAAGGTCGCCGATGAAATATTTAAGGAAAGACGAATTAAGGCCCGTGTTGCCCTCGCTGCCTATTTCCTCTTTATCTGCAAGAACAGTAATGGTGGTGTAGGCACACTGTCCGCAATTCACAGCCGCCATAATTGCAGGATAAGCGCAAACTCTGTCGTCGTGGCCGTAAGCACCGATAAGCGAGCGGTCAAATCCAACGTCCTTGGAGCTGAGCGCAGGAACTGCCTCAAGCTCTGCCGAAAGGAAATCCGCCTCGGTTATGCCGTACTTCTCAAAGAGGATATTTAAAAGATTAAGTTTAACCTTTTCGCTTACCTTATCGTCCTTAAATGGCATCGAGCCTACGATAAGATTAAGGCTCTCGGCGTCGACTGCCTCAGCCATAGGCTTTTTAGCGTAAGCATTAGCTAAATGCGGAAGCAGATCGGAAACGTAGAAAACTGGGTCATCCTCGCCCTCGCCGATTGCAACCTCAACAGATGTGCCGTCAGCACGGACAACAGTTCCGTAAAGTGCAAGGGGCACGGTGGGCCACTGATATTTTCTAATTCCGCCGTAATAGTGGGTTTTGAAATAGGCAATCTCGCTATCCTCATAAACGGGAACCTGCTTTAAGTCAAGGCGGGGCGAATCGATATGAGCAGCAGATATTTTAACGCCCTCAGAAAGAGGCTTTTCGCCGATAACTGCGATAATCATCGCTTTGCCGCGGTTGTTTTTATAAACCTTGTCGCCCGCTTTATATTTTTTGCCTGCCTCAAACTCTACAAAGCCGTTTTCCTTTAAAACTCTTTCGGTAAAGGAAACTGCTCTTCTCTCAGTCTTTGCATAGTCTAAAAAGCGGCGGTAGCCCTTGCAAAATTCAAATGCTTCATTGATTTCAGCCTCAGACAAGATCTCTGCGGCGTGTTTCTTTGTGTAAAAAAACTGTTCTCTGAGTTTCTCTCCTGCTGTTTTTTCCATTTCAAAACTCTCCAATCTATTTATATAGTTTTTTATACATCTGATAGGTTTTCATTACCTTGTTTACATACTGTTTTGTATCGGGATAAGGTATATTTTCATATACAATCTCGCCGTTTTGGCTGATGCTCTCATCAGAAAGCCAACCCTTTGCCCTATTCACACCCGCGTGATACCCACAAAGAACATTCTGCTCGCTACCGAGAGTTTCTTTAAGATACGAAAGCAGATATGCTCCGTACTGCACCGCCTTTTCGGCATCGTACATACTGTCAAAGGTGCTCTCTGTATCTTTAAGCCTATTCTTTATCCAGTCAAAAGTTTCCTCGGTTACCTGCATAAGTCCTCTTGCGCCGACGCTTGAGGTTGCGTTCTCGGTAAAGTCGCTCTCAGTGCGGATGACCGCATAAACAAAGTGCGGGTCAAGATCATATTCCTGACTGTATTTTTCCACGTACTCGGTAAATTTAATCGGGTAAGCGTTCTTTAAATAAAGGCGCTGTGAATAGACAAACAGCCAGACAAGAAGCGCGAGCGCTACAACTACGGCGCACGCCTTTAGGGCAAATTTTAATGTTCTTGGCATAAATCAAACAACTCCGATTTGGTTTAATGCGGTTTTTAAATTCATTTCAAGTTCGCTGAAGGTGCCGTCGTTGAAAATTACGGCATCTGCTTGCTCTATAAAAAACTCGTTACATTTAGCTGCGGAAAGACGGACATCTGCCTGCTCACTGCTTAAATTATCCCTTGCAACAATTCTGTCTTTACGCTTATTTTCATCACAAAGCACCGCAATTATTCTATCGCAGAGCTTATCTGCGCCGCTTTCAAAAAGGGTCGGCGCATCAAGAACAATGTACTCGCGGGTAGATGCGAATATTTTTGTTTTTATAGCGTTTAAAATCTCGGGGTGGGTTATTTTATTTAAAAGCTCGGTTTTCTCTTTGGACGAAAAGGCGCGAGCAGCAAGAAGTCTGCGGTCTAAAATGCCGTCTGCTGAAATTATGTCATTTCCAAATGCGGCGGCAAGCTTTTCCAAAAGAGGACTTCCCTTTTCTGTTACCTCGCGGGCAACCTTATCGCAGTCGATAATGCAAAAAGACATCTGCCTTAAAAAATCGCAAACGGTTGATTTTCCTGCGCCTGTCTGACCTGTAAGTCCTATAATCAAAGCTCGATCACCTCAAATCCCGCCGCTTTAAAAAGGCGGTTTGTAACAGCAAGCCCTACTCCGTTTTGGTTGGGGCAGCGGGCATACACTATTTTTGCCGACATTTCATCGACCCGTCTTAGCGCATCAAAAAGCCTTGTCGCCTGCTCTTTTGAGTTGTCCTCTGCGCCAAACTCGATAAAAGGAACCGAAAGCTCGCGTCCCTCGCCGCTGAAGCACATTGCAACTGTGCCGTCACATTTATTCTTTTCAAGATATTCTTTAAATGCCTCAAAGTTGCCCTTTAAGATCTTAACGGGCGCCTTGGGGGCATAATGCTTATATTTCATTCCTGGGGCGTTTACAACTGTATCGTTAGCGATACTGTTAAAGACCGCCTTGTCAATTTCTATTTCGCCGAGTACGCTCTCAAGCTCCTCAACTGTTACAAAACCGGGTCTTAAAAGGCGGGGCTTCTGAGCCGCGAGCGAAATTACGGTAGACTCAACTCCAACGGTGCAGGAATGAGAATTTAAAATCATTTCCACCCTGCCCGAAAGGTCCTTTACAACATGCTGTGCACAGGTTGGGCTGGGGCTGCCCGAAAGATTTGCAGAGGGCGCGGCTATAGGAAGACCCGCCTCTGTAATGAGCGCTCTTGCAATTTCATCAGACGGAAGGCGGATAGCAACGGTATCAAGCCCTGCGCTGACCACCTTGGGAACACGCTCGGAACGCTTCATTATAATGGTAAGCGGACCTGGCCAAAAAGCATTAGCAAGTGCCTTTGCCCTCTCATCAAAGCCGCATACCAGCGGCATCATCATCTCAATCGAGTCGACGTGAACGATAAGGGGGTTGTCCTGCGGCCTGCCCTTTGCTACAAAAATCTTTTTAACGGCAGTTTCATCGAGCGCGTTTGCGCCGAGTCCGTAAACGGTTTCGGTAGGAAATGCAACAAGACCGCCCTGTTTTATAATATCAGCCGCTTTTGCTATGTTTTGTATATCTTTTTTTGCGTCGAACGCGTCTAATACAAGCGTTTTAATAAATATCACTTCTTTATTGCTCTGCCGCCATAGCAAGCTTTTCTGCCTGATCCGCGGTGTTAAGAGCTTCTATAATCTCGGTAAGATCACCGTTCATAATGTTTTCAAGCTTATAAAGGGTTAAACCTATACGATGGTCGGTTACTCTACCCTGCGGGTAGTTATAGGTGCGGATTCGCTCCGATCTATCACCTGTTCCAACCTGAAGTTTTCTTTCGCTGGCGATTTTATCGGTCTGCTCCCTCTGCTTCAGTTCATACAAGCGAGAGCGCAGAATCTTCATTGCTTTATCTTTATTTTTGTGCTGGCTTCGCTCGTCCTGACACTCAACAACAAGGCCTGTGGGAATATGGGTTATACGGATCGCAGACTCGGTCTTATTAACATGCTGGCCTCCCGCTCCGCCCGAGCGGTAGGTGTCTATCTGCAGATCGGTGGGGTTTATCTCAACCTCAACATCCTCAACCTCAGGGAGAACGGCAACGGTTACGGTAGAGGTATGAATTCTGCCGCCCGCCTCGGTTTCGGGAACGCGCTGAACTCTGTGAACGCCACTTTCAAATTTTAAGCAGGAATAGGCTCCCTCGCCCTCAATATTAAAACTTATCTCCTTATATCCGCCAAGCTCGGTGGCGTTCTCATTGAGAATTTCGGTTTTCCAGCCTCTTGTTTCGCCGTACATACTGTACATTCTGAAAAGCGAGCCTGCAAACAGAGCCGCTTCCTCGCCGCCCGCTCCGCCGCGTATCTCAACGATAACATTTTTATCATCGTTGGGGTCTTTGGGAAGGAGCAAAATCTTAAGCTCCTGCGAAAGCACCTCAATCTTATCGCGATTTTCCTCAAACTCCTGCTGAGCCATCTCGCGAAAGTCTTTATCAAGACCGCCAGCATCAAGAAGCTCCTTTGCTTCGTCCATATTTTTTTTGCAACGGGAATACTCCTCGTATTTTTCGACTATGGGGGTAATATTTTTATACTCTCTCATAAGAGCGGCATACTTTTGATTATCCGAAACGACCTCGGGGTCCATAAGGCTTTCCTTAATGCTCTCATATTTTTCTGCTATCAAACCAAGTTTCTGAAACATTTATTTTTCATCCTCGCGCTGTATTTTTTTAATATTTTTTTCTGCTTTTATGCGGGAGATCTCAATTTCGTGCCCGCAACCGACACACTTAAGCTTAAAATCCATTCCCGAGCGCAAAACCTTAAACTCCTTGCAACCGCAGGGGTGAGGCTTTTTCATCAAAAGAAGGTCATTTACCCTTACATCCACTTACTCGGCACTCCCCTTTCAAAAGCATAAAATTATATACCATATATTATACACAATTTAAATGCAAAAGGCAATATTTACCTAAAAGGATTTTTTTAAGTTCTACCGAATAATATGTCCACACCGCCTCATATACATAAATAAGACGAGCGGTAACGCTTAAATGACATAAATAATCGGGAGGCTAACACAAAAATGGCTGTTTATAAACCGGAAGGCTCACTCATCTCTACTAAAACCAACGTATCATATCTACGATCTCCTCAGACGCTTGCAGATGCCATGGCGCTTGGTAAAATTCTTGAGGCTCGGGCGATCTGCTGCGACTGCGACCACAACCTTATCCTTGACCTAGGTTGTATGAAGGGCGTTATTCCCAAAGCTGAGGCAGCGATAGGCACCCACGACGGAGATGTTAGGGACATTGCAATAATATCGCGGGTAAACAAACCCACCTGCTTTAAAATTCTCTGCTTTGCAAAGCGAAAAGATGGCACTGATTATGCCATACTATCGCGCCGAGCCGTTCAGGAGGAGTGCCGCAGAGAGTACATAGATAAGCTTGCTCCGGGAGATATTGTTCCCGTTTCTATAACAAGACTTGAGCCGTTTGGCTGCTTTGTTGACATTGCATGCGGAATTATCTCAATGATTCCCATTGATTTCATCTCGGTTTCCCGCATTTCCCATCCCTCTGACAGATTTGTAAACGGACAGAGCATTTATGCCGTTGTCCGCTCCATTGACGAAAACGGAAAGATAACCCTTTCGCACAAGGAGCTGCTTGGCACCTGGGAGCAGAACGCTCAAAGCTTTCACATTGGTGAAACTGTTTCGGGAATTATCCGCTCGGTTGAAAACTACGGCATTTTTGTTGAGCTTACACCCAACCTTGCAGGGCTTGCCGAGCCCAAAGAAAACGTTTATGCAGGACAACAGGCAAGCGTTTACATAAAGAACCTCATCCCTGAAAAAATGAAGGTCAAACTAATTATTATTGACGCTTTTGAGGCAGGATATTCAAAAGACGAGCCAAAATATTTTATTGATTCAAATCACATCGACCGCTTTGTCTATTCCCCAAAGGAATCAAGCAAGATAATTGAAACTGTTTTCTAAAACAAAACCGCCTCAGCAAGCCGAGGCGGTTTTGTTTTTACAGATGGTACAAATTATGATAGTTTGCGAGCTTATTCCAGGTGTTTTTATCAAGGCGGCCGTTTGGCTCTAATCTATGAGAATTTTGAAACCTTATAATATTATTTTCGGTTATCTCGTCAAGAACGCCGGATATATTGCCGTTTTCATATTCATCAAATTCCTCAGCAAGCAACCGAAATAATAGCTGTATTGCATAAACGGCGTTATGATGGTCGCCTCTTTTAAAAACCCTGTCAATTTCATTTGGGAAAAAGCCTATTTTAACTGCGGGCGCCAAAATTTCCAGCACCTCTTTGTATCTGTCTGCGATAGCATTCCAGGTGGTCAAATCGGTAATGCCGTTTGGCTTCAAGCCGCTTTGCTGCTGGAATTTTCTTACCGCGTCTGTTGTTTTAGACCCGTTAATTCCGTCGGGAATTATATCGGGCGTGCCATTTTCAAATCTGCTGATAACATAAAGCATATTCTGCAGGTCATAAATTGCCTGCATATCAGGGTTTCTAATATCAGGTCTGTTTGCCAATTTAATTCCCCCTTACTGTGCATTTTGAGCAAGCGTTGCAGGAGCCTGCTCGGGCGTGCGGCTTTGTGCTGTTTGCAGGTCCGAATATATAAGTGCAATTCTGTTCCATGTTGCCTCGTCAACAACTCCGGTTGGAGTAAGACCAAACTCGCTCTGAAATCTTCTCACCGCCGCCGCAGTACCCGGGCCGAAATATCCTGTTGTTGCAACTGTGTTTATGGATCTGAAATAAAGGGCAATAAAACTCAGATACTCCTGAATAAGCCTTATCGACTCGCCGCTCATTCCCTGCCGCAGCTCTATTCCCGGATAGGGGTGGGCAAAGACCTGGCCCTCATTGCTCGGCACACTTTCAAGGATATTGCGGTACTCGTAATATATCTGATTCCATGTTTGCTCGTCTACAATTCCCGTATCGCTGAGTCCTTTATACCGCTGGAACGCTCTTACCGCCTGCTCGGTGGCGCTGCCATACTCTCCGTCGATATTAACGGCAGGAATAAAATCATTAAACGCCGAAATGTAGGAAAGGAAATACTGAAGCACCCGCACCCCATCTCCGCGTGTGCCAACGCTTAATGGCTGCGGAAACTGCTTTGAAACATCTTCAAGCCTTATTCCCTCAGAATTAAGCTCTGAAAGCCTTCTGACGCTTACATAAATGCGAATAAGACGATACCAGGTATCCTTATTTACAATACCCGTAGGCTCCAAATTAAAGATCTCCTGAAAAGTTCTTACTGCATCAGCGGTTTGCTGTCCATATCTTCCGTCAACCCGAACCTTTTGGATTTTGGGGTAGTTTGTAGATATTCTGTTAAGCTCGTTCTGTATAACTGCAACATATCTTCCTGTATCGCCTATTCCAATCGGACTGCCGGGGTATGACTGCTGAACTTCTCCGACAAAAGCATCTGTTACGATTTCGATATCCTCCCCATAAAAATTTTGCAAAATTTCAAACGGCACCATTCCCTCCTCTGCAAGCGGAACTGTTCCCCACTGTGAAAGTCCGTCGCAGGTCGAAGTCGTGCCGTTGCAGTACTGGGCAAAAAGCGGCTCAAATGTTCCTATTCTTCTGATGTAGTCATTAAAAAGCTCGTCAACAATTCGGCTTACCGAATCGAAAATATCTCTGCCGTACTCAAAAGATTGGTCGCATTGGGTCGAGTTTGTTATATCAAAGGGATAGCCCTGGCTTCGATACCACTCGGTAAAAACCCTGTTCAATGTAAAGGTGACCTGCGCATAGATATTTGCACGAAGCGCTGACTCTGGCCAGGTGGGATATATTTCGCTTGATGCCACATTTTTTATGTAATCGATAAACGGCACAGTTACATTTTCTGCGGCCTCTTTAGGTCTGCCCAGATGTACCGTTATGGTGCTTGGAATAATTACCTCAGGCATTTTGAGCGCTCCTTTCTTCTAAGGCTTGCGGAACAAGATTTGCGGGCAGGACCGACTCAATCCCGCCGAACATCTGCAGATTGAGATTATCTCTCGGGGCATATCCTTCCGCTCGTATATCGACGTAATAATTAACAAACGGGTCTGTAAACTCGGGGGTTTGGGACAGATTTCTGTCGGGAGCGGGAAGGTCTAAAACCGAGGTTGTTCCGTCGGCATCTGTTACAAGCACGGCAACAAGGCTGTTATCCTCGGGATTTTTTATTCTGATTATGGCGTTAGGAATCGGGTAGGCTCTGTTTGCGGCAAAGGTTTCTACCCTGACAAAGCCGACATCTGAAAGCGCAGGATTTTGGGTTTCAGGCGGCAGGCGCGACGAGCCCGTATTTGCGGGCGGCGAATACTGCGCCTTTGCCCCGCCTCTTATGCATACTCTGCTGACTGTTTGCTCAGGTGTTTCGCTAGCCTCCATTTCTTCCTCTGTCATAGGCGGCGAGGGTTCGCGACCGGGCACTGCTGCTTGAGACTCAAAGGTTATTTCGTTTTGGGACTGATCGTCATTAGTCGACTGAAACTGCATCGGGGGCGGCGGGGTTTCATATGCGGGGTCTGACGGCAGGTTTTGAGGCAGAATGGTTTGCGGCATCCGCTTTGTTTGGGGCGTCTGTTGCATCTGCGACTGTTCTGTGCTATACCTCTCGCCTCTGGACGACGGATAATCATCGCTTGTAGCAACATCGCTGTTCCGCCTCAAAATTTCCTCAATTCTGAGCCTAAGACCCTCGCCATCTGCTTCAAACTTTGGGAACTCTCCCTGTTTGCTTCTCTGCTGAATTTCGACGGGCGGCTGAGGTGGTTGAGGTGCTTGTTCTTGAGGCACTTGCATTGGCGTGGTCTGAGCCGGCGGGGTTTGCGGCTGATTTCTCTCGTTTTGGCTCTTTACATTTGAAATCATCTTTTTCATTTCAGATTTATATTTTTCAATTAACTCTTGTGTTAAATAGTCCATTTTCTGCTCCTCTCGTAAAGTATCGTTAATTATTATTTATGCGGCAAGGCACTTTAAAATTACTTTTCGGCTTTAACGCCAAAATCGTCTTTACGGCATATTTTACAGTATCATACATTTTTCCTCGCGATATTAAAATAAAGCCGCCGAGCAACAACACCGAGCACAAAAGCGCAACAATAACAAAAAAGGTCTTTCCGTTTGTGTAAATGAGCGGAGTTAGCAGGATTTTTGAGCAAGCGGCAGAAAAAAGCGAGGCGCAAAACGGCACTACAATATCATAAAAAAACAAAAGCTTATTTTTTGACACCACAAGCAGCCTTCTTATGCTTAGGAATGCATTGAGCATAGTCGAGATATAAATTACGGCTACATATCCGTACAAGCCATATTTGGAAACAACGGAATAAATCATTGTAATGCTGACGACGGTATCAATACTACTGTATTTCAAAACTCTGTTATACTCGCCGAGCCCTTTAAGCATTCCGTCTGCAATACTGTCAAGATACATAAAAGGGATAAGCGGTGCCATTATTTTTATTAGCGCGCCCGCGTCCTTTTCAGTATACAGAACATCTCCTATACTCTGCCCGAAAACTATAAAATTCGCCGAAATAAAGAGCGAAAACATAAGGGTCAAGCGAATCGCAAGCATTGCGGTGTTTTTAATTTCTTCGTCCTTTTTTAGCGTCTGCGCCTCGGTAAACTCGGGGATTAAAAGCATCGAGAAGGACGAGAAAACAAATGAGGGAAAGAAAATAACCGGCATTACCATTGAGCACAGTATTCCATAGCCCGCAAGTGCATCGCTGTTTGACGCACCGAATTTTCTAAAACCTATTGGAATGAGGACATTTTCAATCGTTTGAAGCCCTGATTTAAGATAAGCGCCCGCCGCCGACGGCAAGGCTATAGCGCAGAGCTTTTTGAAAGCGTCCCTCTCCTTTTTAGCCTGCTTGCCCTTATATTCCAAAACGAATTTCAAAATAAGGAAAACACTTCCCAAAACCTCTGAAACCGCTGATGCGGCAACAATAGCACAACAGGAAAGCTCGATATTTCCATCGGGCACGGCCAGCATAAACAGATAAAAGCAGGCAATCTGCGCTATCTGCTCGGTCACTCTTGAAACAAGGGTCGTTCCAACATTTCGCACGGCATAAAAATACCCTGAAACAGCCGAGGATACCGAAATAAACGGCAAACTTATCGCAAAAGCCTTAAGCGAAAGCACGCTTCGCTTATCGCAAAGAAGATAAACGCCGATTTTTTCAGAAAGCGTAAAAACAATCAGAAAAGCGGCAACACCAAAGGAGAGGCTATAGGCAAAGCTAAGCCGCATAACGTTTTTTGCGCCCGCTCTATCCCCTTTTGAAAGCGATTTTGCAATAAGTCTTGTTACGGCAAAGTTAATTCCCGAGGTTGCAAAGGTTACCGAAATGTTATATATGGCAAAGGTAAGCTGATAAAGTCCCATACACTCTGCACCGACCTTGTTTGAAACAACAACTCTGAAAGCAGTAAAGACAAGACGAAGCAGAAAAGTTGAAACGATTAGCATAATTGCATTTTGAAAAAATCTTTTCTTATTCATAAATTTGCCCTTTTTTAATAATAACACTTGAATTTAATTAAAAAGACGAATATACTTAAATATAGATATGTTTAAGGAGGCTCTATATGGACCGGAACACCAAAACAATTATCGAAAAAAGAATTGAACGCACAATGAAAGCGCTCGAAAACAACAATATGCAGGCTTTTTATGCCGAAGATAAGTGTAAAGCTGTAGAGCTTGTCAAGGGCTTGATTGAAAAAGGGGCAACTGTTTCGTTCGGCGGCTCTGTATCGCTTTCTGAGAGCGGAGTTTTAGAGCTTATAAAAAGCGGAGATTACAACCTTTTAGACCGCTCTGCCCCCGGCCTTACACCCGAACAAATTCAAAAAATATATCGCGACACATTTTCTGCAAATGTTTATCTTTGCAGCAGCAACGCCATAACCGAAAACGGCGAGCTTTATAATGTTGACGGCTTTGGAAACCGCGTTGCCGCAATCACATTCGGGCCTGAATCGGTTATTATTGTTGCAGGATACAATAAGATTGTTGCTAACATTGACGAAGCTGCTGACAGGGTCAAGCGCATTGCCGCTCCCGCAAACTGCTTAAGACTTTCTAAGGACACATACTGTGCCGCCTGCGGAAGTTGTGTTTCTCTTAAAGATGGCAAGGCTGAAATTACTGAAGGCTGCAACAGCGAGGACAGAATTTGCCGCAGCTATGTTGTTACATCAAAGCAAAAAATCAAAAATCGAATCAAAGTCATATTAGTCGGCGAGGAGCTTGGATATTGATATGTGTAAAGTGATTTCACTTTACAAATATTTGTTACAAAATCTTTATATTTTCAACTCATTATATTGAATTTTCGTTAAATTTATGCTATACTTAACCTCGGCGGATTTGCCGCCGATTACGCCCCTGTAGCTCAATGGACAGAGCATTGGCCTCCGACGCCATGCGCGCTGGTTCGATTCCAGTCAGGGGTTCCAAACCAATCAAATCCGAACATTTTTTACCTACCCAATCACTTTAGCCTGATAATAAATGTGTTTTGCGGGTAATTTGTTCGGCAAACAATAAAAACTCCCCTCGATACTGAAGGGAGTTTTTTGTTAGGCAGTTATGCCCACTGGTCCTCTGTAAGCATGCTCTTTTTTCTTCCACTTGTCAGCCACGGGAGCAAGGTCCTTGGAAACGGTCTTTGAGGTAGTCGGCTTAACGTCCTCACGCACAGGGCCCAAGGGCTTTTGAACGTTTTTCGCTTTGGAAACAGTTCCAGATTTAGCAACATCCTCTCTTACAGGGCCTAAAGGCTTCTTCTGCAGCACAACATCTTTGCCGTATATGCCGTTTTTGGCCGAGGCAATGTCCTCATTTTCTGCAGAAAGTGAATTTTTTTCGTTTTTCTGCATATCCTGTATATGACCGTCTTGGTCAATATAGCCAGCTTTTAGGAGAGCATCTTTCATTGTGGAAAATCCGGATGAATTTGCGGATGAAGCAGTTTTATTTTTTCCTTTTTCCCACTTGACATTTGCCCAAAAGTTTGCTATATTCTTCTTGAGAACAGTTTCTTGTATGGTTGCTTGGGCATTGGCCCCTCGTACCCCAGCAAGAAGCTGTTCTCCTTTTTTTGTTATATCAAGGATTCTTCCGTCAACTATCGCCTCTGTAATATCCGAATTTAATTGCGTTCTCGGAAAGACCGTGATAGTTTTATTGGCTTTTATTCTTTTACCATTGTTTAAGGCTGCAGAGTCAACTTCTTCTACAACAACAGCATATCCTGTTTTTCCCGTTTGTTTATCGGTCAAAAGTTTATCAGTAACCAAAACTATTCTGTTTTGTCTCTTATTTCCTTTTTCGTCTGCTCTATCTGCGAATGCAGCAATAGGGGTTTCAGACTTTTCAAGAACTTCAATAAAATCCTCTTTGCCCATGCCGTGATAATTTCTCTGTTCTGCATAGTAAGGATTTTTTTCATACTCCCCTTTCGTAACAATGGAAGAATAGGCCTTTGCTGCCGGCATATAGAGTGATAAACTTTCTGCTCCGATAACGTCAGTTAAGAAATTGGATGTTTCTCCAAGATACACCTCGTTCTTAGACGCATCAAATTTCCCATTCAACACACTATCAATATCGCTGCTGAGATTTGATGAAATAGACCAACGAACATCACCGTCCTCTGTGGCGGTGTTTTTTTGTGCCTTATTGCTCTCACGATAAGCATCCTCAAAGGTTTTCTTTATCTTTTCGAGCTGGCGTACTTCCTTGGTTCCTGCAGTGGCAACTTTGCAGAGATACTTGATCTCGTCAAAAAGCTTCTGGAAAACGTTTCGGTTTTGAGTAGAAAGCTTATACACAAAGTCGCTGTCGGTAAATAAGAGATCTCCGACTAAATCGGCGGTAAGCTCCTGCTCAAAGTGCACGTCGGCATCCTCGCCTTTGTAGACGTTCTTGTAGGTCTCTTTTATGGCCGCAAGGCGCTTGCTATTCACAATATACAGGCAGCCAAAAAAAATAACACCAAAGCCGATTATTTTGATTACTTTGTAAAAACAGTACAAATTGACGGCAAAGTGTTTGATTTAGTTGCTGATGTTGAAAAGAATTATGGTGCAAATGGTGGGTATGTATATTCTCTTGCGTTGAGGGATAATAAAACAATAAAGGCATCCCCTGCTGACGGAACATCGCAAAGCGAGCCGTTAAAAAGTGCAAGGAATGCCTCTGTTGAGGACAGTATAGCACCACTTCCTGAAAATGTCAAGTTTTCAGTTAGTGAAGATACTCAACATCACCTAAGTAGCTCTTAAGCTCGCTCTGGAGAGCACTGTAACCAAATCAAAACTGTCTGCACTCCCCTTCCGTTATCACTTTATGAAAAAGGAAAAGCGGCAGATTTGCAAGATTGCCGCCGAGCAGGTTTGCGACGGAGATACCATTTTTATTGATGCTACCACAACAACTCAATTTATGGCTCAATATTTGATTGAGAGAAAAAATCTGACTGTAAATACAAACAACCTCTCACTGTGTGCTTTTTTAAGCGAGCACGGAATAAATGTTATCTGCCTTGGAGGAAGGGTTATTGAAGCGCCGAGTATGCTATACAGCGACGAAACTGCTGAATTTGCATCAAGATATCTTGCAAACAAGATGTTTTTCTCAACAAGTAGTTTTTCGCCAGACGGCAAAATAAAAAATAACGGATACATTCCGCTAATTTATGCCATGATGAAAAACTCCGACAAGATATATTACCTTGCAGACCACGAAAAATCACAAATAAGTGCCCCAAAGGTAGTGTGTGATTTTGGTGCCGTCGACGCAGTAATAAGCGACTTTGATTTTCCTGAGGAAACAAAGTCCGCCTTTCCTGACACGGAATTTTTCCCGGCTTAAAAAAAGACGAGTCATTTTTGACTCGTCTTTTTTTCTTGCATGAGGGAAATATCGCTGTGCAACCAGTATTTTTATTCGTTTGTGAGTTTGACGGATTTGGGGGCGGGTTTTGCGAGAACGTCGAAAACGACGAGCTCGTTTTTGCCCTCCTTTAAGAGCGGGGCGGGGATAAACAGCTTGTTTTCACTATGCTCTATATCCCAATGTCTGCCGAGGTTAAAGCCGTTTACAAAGGCAATGCCCCTTGTAAAGCCACTAAGGCGCAGTAGGGTGTCGGTGGGCGTATCGACCTCAAACTCGTACTTGTAAAGCGCGGGGGCATTCTCCTCAGCCTTGCCGCAAAAGCTTTTAGGCAGTTTTTCAAGCGGCATGCAGTAAATATCATATCCGAAAACCTTGGAATAAACGTTGTATTCCTTATCAAAAAGCTCGATATCGCCGTCAAGCCCCTTGCGGTCCTTTAAGCGTATGCCGTAATTTACCCTGCCCATATTTTCAACCACAATCTGCACTTTCGTTTCTCCAGTGGTTGCGAGGTCAACCTCACGCTCCGAAATGTTTCTATACAGGGTTTTTGTATACTGCCCGTTAACGTAAACGTGGGCAATATCGTGAATAGGCGGCAGCAGCAACTTTGCGCCCTCTGCGCCGACAAACAGGCGAGTACTGTAAATGATATAACCGTATCCCTCGTCGCATTCCTCCATGGTTTTTACTGTAGGGCTCGCGGTTTTCTTTAAAAGGCCGGCATTTTCTTTGAGAGTGGTTTCGCCGACGAATTTTACGCTATCGTAAGCCTTAAAAACAGTGTCGGTGGCGGTGTTTTCGATTTTCTTGCCGAGTTTGCGGCAAATAACCTCCTGCTCAGCATAGTACTTGGGGGTTCTTCTGCCGTACTCATCGAGCGGAGCGTCAACATCATAGCTCGTCATCTGAACAATAAGTTCTTTGCCGAAATCGAGCGAGCCGTTCATAAATCCGAAGCTTGTGCCGCCGTGGAACATATATAGGTTTACAAGCTCGGCATTGTCAAGGGCGGTTTCAACCGAGGTGGCAACCTCCTCTATATCGCGGCGCACGATAGGCTCGCCCCAATGGCACGCCTTGCCGTTCCAGAGCTCCAAAACAGCGCCCGGCTGAGAGCCGTGATACTTTTTAAGCGAGTTTATGCAGCGAACGCTGTCCCACCTATAGTTTACCGAAGCAAAAACATCGGGAAGAGTGCCGTTATGAAGCAGAAATTCGGTTTCGCCGTCGGAGGTCAGTAGCGGGCAGTCAATGCCCCTCTCCTCGTAAAAGCGCTTTATCCATTTGAGGTACTCTTTATCGTTTCCGTAGCTTCCATACTCATTTTCGACCTGAACGAAAATGACATTTCCGCCGTTTGTGATAAGGTGCGGCTTTAGCTTTTCGCAGACCTTTTCAAGATAAGGTGTGATTTTCTCCAAAAATAGCGGCTGGGAGCAGCGAAGCTCGATATCCCTATATTTTAAGAGCCACCAAGGCATACCGCCAAAATCCCACTCCGAGCAGATATAGGGACCTGGGCGAACTATTGCATAAAGTCCTAAATCTTGCGCAGTTTTTAAGAAGGCGCCGAAATCAAGCCAGCCCTCAAAATCAAACTCGCCCTCACGCTTTTCGTGTAGGTTCCAGCAAAGGTAGGTTTCAACGCAGTTGCAGCCCTGCTCTTTTAGCTTCAAAAGGCGGTCGTGCCAATACTCTGGAACAATGCGAAAATAGTGCATTGCGCCCGACATAATTTTTTCAGGTTTACCGTTAATATATATCTTTTCACTATCGTAATAAACAGGTTTCATAGTACTACTCCTTACAGCTCTAAGTCCTCTATTCTGGACAGTATTCCATAGTCGGCGTAATCAAAAATCGGGGCATCCTTATCGGGATTTATTGCAATTACTACTCCCGCCTGCTGCATGCCGACAATGTGGTGAACGGCTCCAGAAACGCCGACCGCAACATAAACTGCGGGGCAGACAGTTTTGCCCGTCAGGCCAACCTGCATACTATATGGCAAAATACCGTTATCAACAAGCTTTCTTGACGAGGCAAGCTCTGCCGAAAGCTTTTCGGAGAGTGCCTTTACCTTTTCTACGTTATCCTTTGCGCCAAAGCCTGCCGCAACCATTACGTCTGCGGTGTCCTTACTCGTTGTTCTGACCGTTGCCATAGCGGGTTTGGTAAGACTTTTTACCTTGGCGATAACGCTGCCTGCAAGGGCGGGGCGAATCATATAAAGTGTCTCCCCGTCGGTTTCAAGTGCGGTGCAATCGGCGCACAGGCCAAGATCTAAAAGCGCCGCAACCCTTGCCGAAGTTCTTTTACTCCAGCTATCGCTTGCCCAAACTACCGCATCGGGAGCCTCACTTCTGATAAGCTCGACAAGCTCGGCTTCGTTAGTTCTATCAATAACTTTTACGTTATCGCAAACGCTCTTTGCATACTCAAGCGGCTCGGCACCTACAGAAAAAACCTTGTTAAGCTTTTTGTCCGAGCTACTGTTTGCACGGGCGGCGTTATTCTGCCTTAAAAGAGCCTGTGAAACTATATTTTCAAGCTCGCTGGGCTCTACAAAGGTGCATTTTCTTCTGCCCGAGGTGTTCTCAAAGGTTTCGACAACCCTTGTTGGCGAGCCTTTAAGGCCGCATCTGTCAAGGTCGGCGTCAACGTCGGCAGCTGACCACACCTCTACCTCACCTACCCTCGACATAATGCTGGGAAGCCTTAAAGTGTTAATTCGCTCGACTGTTAAAAGTGCGGGAAGGCTCGCTTTTACCTCGCCCTCCTCCCTTGTGGTGCAGGTTATCTCGTTTTGAGAGATGCCCTCAATGCTCATAACCGAGGTTGTGAGCGAGGAGCCGAGATAGACCGAGAGCATTGCGCCTGTCTGAGCGGTGTCACCCACTAAGGTCTGTCTGCCGCAGAAAACAAGGTCAGGCGAGAGGCGTTTTATCGCAAGCGAAAGGGCGTAGGCGGTAGCTAAGGTGTCAGCTCCCGCAAAGGCGGCATCCAATAAAAGCACAGCCTTTTTTGCTCCGAGGCGGGTTAAGCTCAACAGAAAATCCTTTGTATTTAAAGGCCCCATACTAAGCAGAGTTACCTCTGCGCCCTGCACTCTAAGTGCTGCTTCATAGGCGCAGGCATCAAAGGGATTTATCTCGCCGTCAAGCCCTCTGCGAATACATACTACAATCTTCATATTCTTTCTCTATATATCGGCGCAAGTGCGTCGTGTGTTTTTTTATAGGTTTTAAAAATCTCTCGGTATTTTGCGGTGTTTTCAGGGTTTGGATAGGTTATATCGGTTGGCTTGACGCATTTTTCGGCCGCATCGGCGGCATCCTTAAATACGCCCACCGCAATTCCCGCAAGCATAGCCGAGCCAAGCGAGGAATCGCTGCTCTCGGTGGTTTTAAGGACAATTCCGAGTGCATCGGCGACCATCTGCCGCCAGAGCTTGCCTTTACTGCCGCCGCCTATCGCGGTGGCGACGCTATTGTAGGGGATGCCAAGCGAATCGAGATATAACTTACTGTCTAAAAGCGAGTAGGCAACGCCCTCAAGCACCGCCCTTGTAAAATGGGCTTTGGTGTGGGTTGCGCGCACGCCCGTAAAGCTGCCGCAAAGCATAGGATCGGCATACGGGGTAAGCTCGCCGTTTAAATAGGGGTGAAAAACAAGGCCGTCGCAGCCTATGGGGACGTTTTCGGCGCCAGCGTCGAGCTCCTTATAGTTTCCGCCGAAGGTGTCGCGGTACCAGCGGTAGCTCGAGGCGGCCGCCTTGGTTGCAGTTCCGGGATACCAAAGGCCGTCTGCGATATGCGAGTAATTTACAAGGTGCCTATCGGGATATGCCTTATCGGTTATAACGCAGATTCTGCCCGCAGTTGCGAGCTTTACGGTTACGTCGCCTTTTTTGACCGCTCCCGAGGCAAAAACCTCCATTACAGTGTCGGTGGTGCCGCAGATAACGGGCGTTCCCTCATTAAGTCCTGTTTTTTCGGCGGCCTTTTTAGTAACTGCGCCGATTACATCGGTGGGCTTTACTATGGGCGGGAGCATTTTTTCGTTTATGTGAGCAAGGGCGCAAAGCTCGCTATCCCACACGCCCCTACCACAGTCAAAGAGCATACTTCCCTGCGCCTCGATATAGTCGGTGCAGAAAACGTCGGTCAAAAAGTGGCGAATATAGTCCTTTTCAAAGAATATATATACGATCTTCTCAAAGATTTCCTTTTCGTTTTCAGAAAGCCAGACTAGCTGAGGCAAAGTCCAGATGGTGTCGGGCTTATGGTAGGTCTTTTTAAAGATCTCCTCGCCTTTCTCCTCTCTCAGTCTGTCGGCCTGCTTTCTGCTTCTTGTATCGGTCCAATGCATAGCGTTTCTTAAAGGCTTAAAATCCTTATCGCAGACCAGCGAGGTGTGGGTTGCCGAGTCAACGGCTACGGCAAGGATATCCGCCTTATCTACGCCGCTTTTTGAAAAAAGGGCGGCGGTGTTCTCACAAAGAGCGTCTATCCAATCCTGCGCCCTTTGCTCACATTCTCCGTTTTCGCCGTAAATAGTGGGATACTCGGCGGTGTTATCGGCAACTATATTGCCGTTTGTGTCAAGAAGGGTGGCCTTTGAGGCTCCCCCGCCGAAATCTATACCTAAAAGATACTTCATATCCTTTTCCTGCCTTTAATATTTTATCTGATAGTTTACGCCCGTTATACCCGAGACGACGCCCCTCTCTATAAGAGGCTTATTATCCTCGTGGGCGATTATCCATTTATTTTTTCTGAAGAGTCTTTTATCTGTGGGTTTTATCTCAAGGTCGGTATTTGTTCCCTTTGAGAGCGCAACCACACAGCCAAAGCCGCCCTCATCTACCTCGCAGGGACAAAAATGCAGAGAGGTTGCATAAACCTCAATTACGCTACCCTTAGGAACAAAGAACGCCTTAAACTTCGACGAATCTATTGTGTCCTTTTTTATATCCCAGACCTGTCCCAAAATCAAAACAAGGTCGGTTACGGCAATATTTATCTCGCTGCAGGTGTGCCACTCGGTTGCGTTCATAAGGCTGTTGTGTCCCCAGCAGTAGCCAACCTGCGCAGGCAGAGAGCCGAAAAGCTCGTTTTGAATTTCTTTGGCTATGTTAAGGCTTTCAAACTCGGGCAGAGATGCAACGTAGCTTGAGGCGGCCTCGGGGTTTTTGATGCCACCTGCAACCTCTATTATCTCGTCGGCGTTTATGCCTTTTATAACTCTGCCGAAGGGCTCAAACTCAGCATCGTCAACGCTGAAAAACTCAATTTCGGGATTTTTTTCTCTAAGAAGCTCGAGCATTTTTTCACCTATCCTAAAATTTCAATTACGTGGGTTGTTTCAAAGCTCTCATCTGCCGAAAGGGGTCTTATTCCCTCTTTGGTTTCAAGTTTTTTGTCGGTGTCAACGCTATCCGAAATGCCGCACCAAGGCTCAAGGCAAACGTAAGGTGCGCCAACCTTTGTCCAGATAAGAAAGTAATCACAGCCATCAAAGGTGAGCTTTAATGCTCTTTCGCTGTTTCTATGTTTTAGCACAACGCTTCTCGCCTTCATATCTTTAAAGACAAGAGCATCTATAGTGAAATACTCATTTTTCAGAGCAATTTTATCGTCGTTTTCGATAATCCTCTCGGTTTTGTGGCTCAGAATTGGGCCCTCTACCACAGTTGCATCGAGGGTCTCCTTCTCGGGAAGGAACAGGTCGTATTCCTCTATTCCCTCGGGGCAGTAATAGCCCTCGTGCGAGCCTATAGAAAAGTACATTTCGCCGCCCGAGCAGTTTTTAACCTTGTAATTTACCTTAAGGCTCTTGTCTTGGAGGGTGTAGGTTACCTTAAGCTCAAAGTCAAAGGGGTACTGTTTTTTGGTTTCCTCATCAGAGCGAAGTAAAAAGGTTACGGCGCTCTCGCCTTTCTTTTCTACCTCAAAAAGAGAGGTTCTTACAAAGCCGTGGCGCTTCATCTGATATGCTTTGCCGCCGTAATAATACTCATCGTCCTTAAGTCCGCCGCAGATGGGAAAAAGAACGGGAGCGGAGCTTGCCCAAATTTTCTCATCGCCGTACCAAATATACTCTTTATCATTACAAACAAGGCTTTTAAGCTCGGCGCCCTTTTCATTAAATTTCGCAGTAACAAAATCATTTTTAAGTGTAATCATTTTAATTCCCTCTTTTTAAGATAATAGAGATATGCTTTTTGCATATCTCTATTATAGCTTAAGATTTATCTTTTTTCAATCCACTCGTGGTCAGGATCGCTGCTTCTGTTAAAGCCCTGATGATCGCCCGCCATAAGCCAGAGGAAATAGCTCTGGTAGCCCGGGGTGGAAACTGTAGTGTGATAGCCGTAGGGGAACTCTACAAGCTCATCATTTTTAACTCTGTAGGCCTCGTCTATTTCGCCGTCAGAGGTGTAGAGGCACTGAATGCCAAAGCCCTGCTTGGGCTCAAAGAGGAAGTAATAGATCTCCTCAGCAACGCACTCCTTAGGCATATTATCCTCATCGTGCTTGTGCGGGGGGAAGCCTGCCCAGTTGCCCTCGGTGCAGTAAGCTTCACCGATAGTTAAAATCTTGGCGTTTGTAGTGCCATCGATAATAAAGCTGGTTTCTCTCTGGAAGGGCTGCTCGCCCAAAAGCTTAAGGGGAACTCTATCGGCTTTTAGGAGCTGAGGCTCGGTCTTCTCTTTAAGCGGGGTTGCGCAAACGGCAATCTTAATATGGTCGATGGCCGAAATGGTGAGGTCCTGCTCTATCGGCATATAAAAGCTCTCGGCTCTGCGATTTTCAAAAACAGTGTTTCTGTTACCGACGTTTTCCCACTTTGTATCACCAAAGCAAACGTTACAATGTCCCTCAAGCATAATAAAGGCGGTCTCCTTATCCTCGGTGTAAAAGTCAAGGCTCTGCCCTGCATCGAGCTCGATTATACCAAATTCCAGCCTTTTGAGGCTGCACTCTCCTATTTTACAAACGGGTGTATATCCGTTTGCGGATTTATATGCCTTCTTAAAGTTCATAGCCATTCTCCTTTAAGTAAATCTTTGTCGTTTCAAAATCGGGAACGCTCTCGCGCGCTCCGACTCCCGTGCATTTAAGGCCCGAAACTGCACTGCTGAAGTGGCAGCACTTTTCAAAGTCAAAGCCCTTTACCACAGCCGCCGCAAAGCCGCCGTGGAAAACATCTCCCGAGCCGTTCGAGTCAACAACCTCGGCGGGATAGATTGGATATGGTGTTACCTTTTCGCCGTCAAAAATAATGCCGCCCTTTTTGCCCTGAGTTACCACAACTATTTCAGGGCTATACATCTCAAAGAGCTTTTTGGCCGCATCTTCGGCGGTTTTTTCGCCCGTATGTCCGAGAGCAAATTCCTCTGACGGAATCATAATATCGGTAAGCTTTAAAAGCCTTTCAACGCCCTCGTAAAGTCCGCCGCAGTCGTAAAGCACGCGGGTTTTATTCTTGTGGGCAACCTCTGCCGCCTCTACTGCCGCGTCCATTTCGTTGCCGTCTACCATAAGTATTTCGGCCTCTGCTATTGCCTTTTTCTGCTCGTCGGTAAGAGCGAGCGGGGGCAGGTTACCCTTATCAAAAACGCAGGTGCGGGTAGTTGTGTCCTTACAGAGCCATAAAACCGATGCAAAGGAGCGGTAGCCCGATTTTACTTCTATCAGACTTGTGTCAACGCCGTACTTTTCAAAATCCTCTTTAAGAAATTTTCCGCCGTTATCATCAGACAGTACGCCGATAAACGCCGCCTTTTCCCCAAGCTTGCTAGCCGCAACAAGTCCCGTTGCAACGGGGCCGCCGCCAGCAGTTTTACTGGCGGTTGCCCTCATTTTAGTGTCCTCCTTAGGAAAGGTGGGGATGTTATAGAGGGTATCAAAAACGCAGGCGCCTATTCCTACAATCTTAGCCATAGCTTACGCCTTTCCGTTAGCGCCGCAGAGGTTGATCTTATCGAGCGCTAATTTCTTAACTGTTTCGATGGGGTGCTTCATAAAGAGGTCGATAGCAAGGCTGCGGTTAGGATCGTTTAAGGTTTCCAAAGTTCCCTGTGCAAATGCGCAACAAACGTCGGTTCCGATGTTCATCTTGCGAACGCCTGCTTTTATTGCCGCCTTAACCTGTTCATCGGGGATTCCAGAGCCGCCGTGAAGCACCAATGGAATACCGCCTGTTGCCTCTCTAATTGCCTTTACCCTGTCAATATCAAGGCAAGGGGTCTTTTTATAATGGCCGTGCGCATTGCCGATCAAAACTGCAAGGCAGCAAACGCCTGTTCTATTTACAAACTCTGCGGCCTCTTTGGGATCGGTAAACTCGTCCATAGCATCGTCGTTTACGCTGCCGATGTGGCCAAGCTCGCCCTCAACTCCAACGTCGATAGCGTTGCAGATGTCAACAATATGCTTGGTGTTCTTAGCGTTTTCCTCAAAGGGATGAACCGAACCGTCATACATAATTCCGGTTGCGCCCCAGCGAAGAGCTCTTTGCGCCTCAAGCTCGGAAGGGCCGTGGTCAAGGTGGAAGCAAACGGGAACAGTTGCCTTTCTTGCCGCCGCAACAATAACGGGAGCAAGGTAGTAGCCGACCTCCTCGTTTACAAGGCGGGGATACATCTGAATAATAACGGGAGCCTTTGCCTCCTCTGCAGCCTTTACAACACCCATAGCAGACTCAATGTTGTAAACGTTAAAGGCAGGAACGCAAAAGCCGCCCTCCTCTGCCATACCGATGATCTGTTTTAAATTAACTAACATTTTATAGCCCTACTTTCCGAGAATTAAGTCTTCAATCGAGAGTATCTCAACATCCTCTGCTATTGCTTTGAGCGCAACGTACTCCGAAACGCTTGCGGTAACAATTGTGTCAGCTCCGATGCTCTTTGCATTGAATATTCTGCGCTTTGCAACCTCTTTAATGATTTCGGGAGCGTACTGAGCCATGAGAACGTTTCCTGCCCAGACGGTCTCTTCACGATTTAAAAGCATCTCACCGAGAACTGCATACTCGGTGATTATCTCACGGGCATCCTCGGTTTCGCCTAAATCACGGGAGAGCTGATAAGGATCCTGGAAAACAACTGCCTTGCCGCTGTTTTCGCCTACGAGCTTGCCTTCTTTTACGAGGTCAGCTACAAACGAGGTGTAGGTAACGACCTTTGCGGAAAGCTCAATTCCGTACTCTTTATAAATCTGCTTGATGGTTTTTGCGTCGTTGGGGTCATAGACAACAACTGTTTTAAACTCGTCAAGCGCCTTGGCGCACTCTACCATCTGGCTCTTTGTTTCGTTAGCAGCACCGATAAGGAAGTCAAGCTGTGCGCCCGAGTCCTTTTCGTCTTTAAGAACTGTAAACTCTACTCCTGCCTTTTCTAAAACCTCGATTGCCTTTTTACCCTGCTTGCAGGCCATATATCTTGCGTCTGTACCGAGGAAAAGGAGGGTGTCCTTTTTGTCGGAGTGCGCTGCTATAGCGGCAGAAAGCTTTTCGCAGAGCTCGGTTTTGCCATAGGCGTTTCCGCACTCTAAGCAGTTTGAAACAAGGGTCATAATATAATCGGGTAGCTTACCCTCTAAGGCTGCCTGAAGTCTTGTTTCTTTTGTGAACATAACGGGGTCCCAACCTGTTACGCAGACGCTTACACATCCGCCGCAGGTGGCACACTCGTAGATGTTATCCATAATCTCTGAAAGGTCTATAGCCTCACGGTTAACGAGGGAGATTCCGAGAGCTCTTGCTCTTGCGGTGTTTCTCTCCTGACCTGTTGCATTTCCTACAGGGCAGATGTGATGGCACATCCAACAAAAACGGCAGGAATCAACGTGCTGTTTGCATTTTTCGTTCATTATCATTGTCTTTTCCTCCCTCTATTAAAGTCCGAGCTTGAACGGATTCATAATGCCGTTGGGGTCAAGCTGTTTCTTAAGTCCTTCAAATACCTGCATTGCGGGGCCGTACTGCTCCTTCATAAGTCTGCCGAGCTTGATGCCGACACCGTGATGGTCGTTTACAACGCCGCCGTGTTTAAGAGCCGCACGAACGCCGCAGCTCCAAACTGCCTGATGAAGCCTTAATGCCTCAACGGGATCCTCTGGAACGTCCTTACCCTCGATGATAAAGCGGTCATAAATCATAGAGCCCCACTCATACCAGTGCGAGAAGTGGGCAATAAACTTTGCCTGCGGGAAGTTGGTTTCGATGGCCTCTTTCATAGCCCAATATATCTTCTCGATCTTGTCGTAGGGAGCGATGGTGTCCATAGTTCCGAACATCTGAGGAATGTCCATCATATGACCGGGATAGAAGAAGGTGATCTTTTCCTTCCACCATTTCTCGCCGTACTCGCTTCCTAAGTCCTCTGCGCCGTACTTTGCGAAGGTTGAAAGCAGGATCTTTTCCTCAACCTCAACCATTTCCTTACAGCCTTCGATAGCGATATTCATAAATGCGCCCTTGCGCTCAACGCCGACAATCTTTTTGATGAGAGATGCGGTTTCAGCCTCGTCATAAAGTCGCATTACAGAGGGCTTAAACTTCTGCAGAAGCTCACGGGAAGCCTGGAATGCTCCGTGCATATCCTGGAATAAGAAGCCTCTAAAGCGTCTCTCCTCGGGCTGATCGAAAATTCTGATCTGTGCCTTGGTGATAACGCCGAGCGTTCCCTCAGAGCCGATGAAGATCTGGTTTAAGTCGGGGCCTGCCGCGTGCTTGGGAGCAGATGCGGTGTTGATAATATCTCCGTTAGGAAGAACAACCTCCATCTGAAGCACCATATCGTCAATTTTGCCGTATTTGGTGGAGCAAACACCGATACCTCTATGAG
>CAZDSQ010000023.1:0-24905 GCA_964508295.1 uncultured Oscillospiraceae bacterium
AAACCTCAGCAAAACCGAGAGATTTTCTGCTCTCAGTTCCCGAAAAAATAACGTCCTCCATTCTCTCTCCGCGGAGAGTTTTGGTGGATTGCTCGCCCAAAACCCAGCGAACAGAGTCGCTGATATTACTTTTACCGCTTCCGTTAGGGCCGACAATTGCCGTTAAACCGTCGCCAAATTTAAACGAGGTTTTATCGGGAAACGATTTAAATCCCTGAATTTCTAACGATTTAAGTCGCAAAAAGAACATTCCTTTCTTTTTGAATAAAACATATACTATATAATAACATAAATTGCCCTGTTTTTGCAATAGTTATATTACTTTTAGATCCTTGATTTTAACAGAATTATCTGCTTTTACAGATACTTTATAGCCAATATCAGAAAACCTGTTTAGATTGCATTTTTTCTGCCCTATCATCTGCGAAAGATTAGAGGGATTAACAGCAATACAAACCTCTCCGCTCTCTATTTTTGCTTTTTTTAAAGCTGACAGAGCTTTTAAAAACATCTGCTCTCCCATAATAAGCTCACCAAGAGCCGCATGGTATGCGCCTGCAACAAAATTTTCTTTTAGCCCTGGCTGGTCGTGAAGCCCGACGCGAATTACCTTGATGTCGTTTTGCTCGAACATATTAAGAAGCTCTGCGCAGAGCAAAACGGTTTCCTCAACATTAAGAGGATTGTATTTTTCCTCAGTATAAAGCTGTGCAAGATATGTATCTTTTAAAATAACCGTCGGATAAATTCTGACAGTATCAGGTTTGATTTCAATAAACTTTTTTGCGGTTTCTACAGCGCCCACGGAAGTGTCGCCATAAAGCCCCGTCATCATCTGCAGTCCTAAGGAAAATCCGTGTTTTTTAATAAGACTTGACGCATAAAAAACATCATCAGCGGTGTGTCCGCGCATATTTTTAAGTAGCACATCATCAGACATACTTTGCGCGCCAAGCTCTATTGAAGTTACGCGATATTTTTTAAGCAGTTCAAGAATTTGGTCATTTATGGCATCGGGTCTTGTTGATACTCTTATGCCGCAAAAGCCGTTTTCGCCTATATATTGCTGCACGCAGGCAAGCAGTTCGGTCATAAGGTTTTTATCAATAGCAGTAAAACTACCGCCAAAAAATGCAATTTCGCTTGATTTAAGGGTGCCCTTGTCCATTGAGGCAATAGCGTTATTGAGCGTTTCTTTTATGTAATCAACACTCGGCACGGAATTTTCGCCCGAAATGGTGTTCTGATTGCAGAAGCTGCATCTGTTCGGACATCCAACGTGAGGGATAAAAAATGCTACGTTAGCTTTTTTCACTCGCCCATCAACTCCAAAGCTTCCTTAGCCGCCATCTGCTCGGCAATTTTCTTGCTTTTTCCCTGTCCTCTGCCGATCACATTGCTGTTAAGGTGCACTTCAACGCTGAAAAACTTATCGTGAGCAGGTCCCGATTCCTCAGCGAGAACGTACTGCACACGTTCCTCTTTATTCTGTTGAATTATCTCCTGAAGTTCGGTTTTATAGTCAACAAAGGAAGGATGCTGCTGATAGTTTTCCATCTGTTTTGTTATAAATTTAAGGACAAAGCTTTCGGCAGGATAAATTCCGCCATCAAGATACATTGCCGCAATAACCGCCTCAAAAGCGTCTGCAAGGATAGAATTTCGGCTTCTGCCGCCATTCTGATCCTCTCCCTTGCCGAGAAGCAAAACCTCTCCAAGCCCAATTTCCTTTGCGAAAACAGAAAGAGAATTTTCGCAAACAAGCGAGGCGCGAGTTTTGGACAGCTCGCCCTCAGGCATATCAGGATAATTTTCAAACAGATACTTAGAAACGATAATTGACAAAACAGAATCTCCCAAAAACTCGAGACGCTCGTTATGTTCTTTGGAATACTTTGATTCGTTTGCGTATGATGAATGGGTCAAAGCTAAGGAAAGCAGCGATTTATCGCCGAAAAAATATCCTATTTTGCTTTCAAATCCCTTCATTTTACCTCAGCCTCTTTCAATTGCGCAACGCTTGTCTGAATTTCAGAAATAACGTTGTTGTTATGGTACTCGATAGCTTGTCTTAATGCATTTTTAAAAGCAACAGCATTTGAACTGCCGTGAGCCTTGATTACAGGCTTTGCAATTCCCATAAGGGGTGCTCCGCCGTACTCGGTGTAGTCCATTTTCTTTTTGAACACCTTTAAACCCGACATAACCATTGCAGCAGCGATTTTGCTTACAAAGTTCTTCTTAAACACGCCCTTGAGGTTGCCGTACATCATAGCAGCAACACCCTCGCAGGTCTTAAGTATTAGATTTCCGCTAAATCCGTCTGTAACAACAACATCGGTGATGGATGCAAGCAGGTCTCTACCCTCGATATTTCCGCAGAAATTAAGAGGAGCCTTTTTAAGAAGCTCAAATGCCTCTTTTTGAAGAGGACCGCCCTTTGTGTCCTCTGTTCCAACATTTGCAAGCATAACTCTGGGGTTGTCAATGTTCTGAATTTTGTTCATATAAATGCTGCCCATAATACCAAACTGGACAAGCATTTCGGGACGGCACTCAACATTTGCACCGCAGTCCATAAGCATAACGGGGCCGTTATCTCCGGGAAGAACGGTTGCAAGAGCAGGCCTTTTAATTCCTCTGATTCGACCAACCGTCATTGTAGCTCCAACCAGAACAGCGCCGGTGCTTCCAGCACTAACAACTGCGTCGCCTTCACCTTGTCTGAGCATGGTGAAAGCCTTGCCGAGAGAGCTTTCCTTTTTATCCTTGATAACGCAGGTAGGCTCGTCCTCCATTGATACAACAATGTCAGTATGAACTATCTCGTATTTTCCGAGGTCTAACTGCTCATTTTTGATAGTTTCTTCAATTATTTCCTTGTTACCTGTAAGAACAAACTCAATATCGTGCTCTTTCTTAGCGAGAGCACAACCCTTTAAAATTTCAAGAGGAGCATTATCTCCGCCCATTGCATCAACAATAATTCGCATAATTTTCTCTCCTTGTCTTTATAGATTAGATATTATATATTCGTCTAAGCTTTTTAACGCCCTTTCGCTTAGTGCGCCATATCTTTCCTGCTTTGATTTGATATGATTTTCAAGCGAAGGCAAAATACCCATATTGCTTCCCATAGGCTGAAAATCCTTAACAGATTCGTCTGTTATATAATTTATAAGGGCGCCAAGCATTGTTTCTCTTGGTAACGGTGGTAAAAGAGCATCATTTAATATGTAATTTGCAGCGTTTAAAGCAGCAAAAATACCGCTTGCGGCAGATTCTATATACCCCTCAACACCTGTTATCTGTCCCGCAAAAAATAGGCTGGGATTTTCTTTTGTGCAAAGCAGGGGATTTAGCACTTTCGGAGAATTTATAAACGTGTTTCTATGCATTACACCATATCTTACAAACTCTGCATTTTCCATTCCGGGAATCATGGAAAAAACTCTTTTTTGCTCGGGAAATTTCAGATTTGTCTGAAATCCGACCATATTAAGCAGAGTTCCTTCTGCATTTTCACGCCTTAACTGAACGACCGCCCAGGGTCTTGTATCGGTCCTCGGATCTCTGAGCCCAACAGGCTTTAAAGGGCCGAAACGAATTGTATCCTCGCCGCGTTTTGCCATTATTTCAATAGGCATACAGCCCTCGTAGACAGTGGGCGCATCCTTTTCAAACTCTTTGAGCACAACAGATTCAGCCGAAATCAAGGCATTGTAAAACTCGGTATACTCGTCCTTGTTAAATGGGCAGTTTAGATAGTCGTCATCGCCCCTGCCGTAACGCGACGCAGCAAAAATCTTGGTCATATCAAGGCTATCACGGGTTACTATCGGAGCGGCGGCATCGTAAAAGCTTAGGCAATCGCCGCAAAACGACTTAATTTGCTCTGCAAGCGCATCAGATGTAAGCGGACCGGTTGCAATAATGACGATTTCGTCTGTAAAGTTTAATTCCTTTACTTCCTCGTTGCATATCGAGATATTGGGATGATTTGCTATTTTGTCGGTTACATACTCCGAGAACAGATCTCGGTCAACTGCAAGCGCGCCACCTGCAGAAACCGATGTTTCGGCAGCTGCCTGCATTGTGATAGATCCAAGACGACGCATTTCCTCTTTTAAAAGACCTGCGGCTGACTCAATTCGTGATGCTTTAAGCGAGTTTGAGCAAACAAGCTCGCACAGTAAATCAGTATGATGGGCAGGACTGCGCTTGTGAGGCTTCATTTCATAAAGCTTAACCTTTATGCCCCTCTCCGCAAGGCTCCAGGCAGCTTCGCAGCCTGCAAGTCCTGCTCCGATTACATTTACACATTGATTTTTCATTATATTTTATTTCTTCTCTTTGGTTATATTCTTGATAAAGCCGCAGCCCTCTTTTGCACAGTAAATATACGGCTGTTTTCCGTTTTTCTTAAACATTGTGCTGTTACACTCAGGGCAAACATCAGCGACGGGCTCATCCCAGGACACAAACTTACAGTTTGGATAAGACGAGCAACCATAAAACTTCTTGCCGCTCTTACCTCTTCTGCCGATAAGCTTGGAGTTACAAATCGGGCAATTTCCTGCAGTTTCATCAACTATTTTCTTGGTGTTCTTACATTCAGGGTAACCGGGGCAAGCCAAGAATTTGCCAAACCTGCCGTTTTTTATTACCATTTTTCTGCCGCATTTTTCGCAGACGACATCGGTTTCCTCATCGGGAACTTTAACCCTCTCGCCTTCCATGGCTTCTTCAGCCTTTTGGAGCTCTGCGCTAAAGCCTTTATAGAATTTCTTGATAATATCGTTCCAGATTGCTTTGCCTATCTCGACATTATCAAGACCTTTTTCCATTTTAGCAGTAAATTCCGCATCAACAATATCGCTGAAATGCTCCTTCATAAGCGCGGTAGTTACCTCGCCAAGAGCGGTAGGCTTTAAGAATTTTGCTTCGCGCTCGATATATGCGCGCTGCAAAACAGTTGTGATCGTAGGAGCATAGGTGCTTGGTCTGCCTATTCCGTTTTCTTCAAGGGTTTTAATGAGAGTGGCCTCGGTGTATCTTGCGGGAGGTTGAGTAAAGTGCTGATTTGCAGATACTCCATGATTTTTAAGAACGTCATCAACTGATAACTCGGGCAAAACCGATGCTTTTTCGGTTTCTTCGTCCTTAGATTCTTGATAAAGCTTTGTAAAGCCATCAAACTTTACAGTAAATCCATTGGCTTTAAACTGATTTTCGTTAGCATTTATGTCAACAGAAACTGTATCAAGGATTTCATCGGCCATAAGGCAGGAAATAAATCTCTCCCAAATCAGCTTATAAAGCTTAAATTGGTCATTTGTTAAGTCGCCCTTAACCTTGTCGGGAGAAAGAGAAGGCATACTCGGGCGAATTGCCTCGTGAGCATCCTGCGAATTTTTCTTGCTCTTATATTCCCTTTTGAATTTAGGAAGATATTCTTCGCCGAAATTTTCCTGAATATAGGTATTTCCTGTAGCTCTCGCCTCATCAGAAATTCTTAAAGAGTCGGTACGCATATAGGTTATCAAACCAACTGCTCCCATCCCCTTGATGTTTACACCCTCGTAAAGTTCCTGAGCTACAGACATTGTTTTTCTTGACTGGAAATTGAGCTTTCTTGAGGCTTCCTGTTGCAATGTTGATGTTGTAAACGGAGGGGCAGGAACTCTCTTTTTGGTGCCTTTTTTGATATCTTTTACAACAAACTCAGCATTTTCAAGCTCTTTTAAAATCTCATCAGCCTGTTCTTTACAGGATATTTCAAGTTTTTCATTATTTTTTCCGTGAAATTTAGCAACAAAGGTCTTTTTACTGTTGGGGGCCGAAAGCTTTGCATCTATGGTCCAGTATTCCTTGGACTCGAATGCGCGGATTTCCTCTTCCCTATCTACAACAAGTCGAACGGTAACAGACTGTACCCTACCAGCAGAAAGACCCCTTTTAACCTTTTTCCAAAGGAAAGGACTTAATTTATATCCAACAATTCGGTCAAGAACACGTCTTGCTTGCTGAGCATTTACAAGGTCCATATCTATACTTCTGGGGCTGGACATACCGTTCTTAACACCGCTTTTTGTAATTTCATTAAAGGTTACGCGATTAAGGTCGTTCAAATCAAGATCAAGAATGTGCGCAAGGTGCCAAGAGATTGCTTCTCCTTCGCGATCAGGGTCGGTTGCGAGGTAGACCTTGTCACATTTTTTTGCCTCGTTTTTTATTGATTTGATTAAATCTCCCTTGCCCTTAATGTTGATATACTGCGGCTGAAAATCATTATCAACATCAATAGCGAGCTTGGTTTTAGGAAGATCTCTGATATGGCCCATTGAGGCAATAACCTCGTAATTTTTACCGAGGTATTTTTTAATTGTTTTTGCCTTTGCGGGCGACTCTACAATGACTAAATTTGTCATAATTAACTTCACCTATATGATTTATTTTAAAATTACTTAATTAACTCTATTCTGCTTGCTGAAAGCTTTTTAACAATTCCTGCAAGCTCCATTTTTGTGGTTGATACCAAAAGAACATTTGACGGCAAGCCGGTCTTTTCAGAAAGCTCGTCTAAGGAAAGCGGCTCGTTTTCAAGACAGGCTATAATCGCCATAACCTTTTCGTTATCATTAAGTCCACTCTTTTCAAGCCTTTCACTAAGCGGAGCGATCTCTTCTGGTTCTTCACTTGGCTTAGCTTTAATTGCCTCTTTTGCGGCAGATTTAAGCTCTTTTTTAGCCTCTTTGACCGTTTCCTTGTATTCATCGCCTAAAGCATTCGGAGAATTTGCATCTGAAAGACCGAATTTTCGATTTGTATCGTAAAATTCCTTTAGATTCGGCTTTTTATCGGGGATTTTTATTTTATCCGGATATACATCGAGATACTCCTCAATAATATCCAGAGCATCCTTAGTGGGCTTTGCGCCGTTCTTAATAAGCTCGTTTGTTCCAACGCCGTTATACCAGAATATACCTGACGGAACTGCAAAAACATCCTTACCTTGATTTAAAGCGTGATTAGCAGTAATCAAAGTTCCGCTGCGCTTGGGCGATTCTACAACAAGTGTTCCAACCGAAATGCCTGACATAAGTCTGTTCCGTATTCTGAAATTTTCAGGCATAGGCTCCATGCCTGGAAGAAACTCGGTAATAATTGCTCCGTTTTTGAATATAGCATTCTTTAAATTAGCCTTATTGCTAGGATAGTCAATATCAAGACCACAAGCAAGAAAACCATAGGTTCTCGCGCCACATTTAAGCGCAGTAATATGTGCAGTAGTATCGCCGCCTTTAGCAAGACCGCTAACTATTGAAAAACCCGAAACGCATAACTCAGAACAAATAAGCTCGCTGGCGCGCTTGCCGTAAAGGCTTTCCTTTCTCGTTCCCACAACCGTCAAAAGAAGCTCATCATCAAGACCGCTTATATCTCCAACCACAAACAGAACGAGTGGAGGATTATCAATGTTCTTTAACGCTTTAGGGTAAAGCTCGTCTTCTATCGTGATAGTTTGTGCCTTAAACTTACTGTATTTTTCAAAGACATATTCTATGTCAGAAAGGTCGGTTTCATATAAAAACTTAAGCTCGTCGGCGGACAATTTAATTCCCTTTTTAAGCTTTTTACTTTTAATATCACTATAAAACTCAGTAACATCGCCATACATTTTAAGAATTTTGGCAGAGCGAGGATTACCTGCACCAAGACACTTTATAAGCCATACATAATATTCCTTATTAGCCAAGCATATCACCTCGTTTTTTTATCATTTCCCACATAATGACCGATGCCGCGACCGCTGCGTTAAGCGACTCGGCATTTCCCGGCATATCAATGATAACAAACTTATCGCAAATTGCTTTTGCGCTGTCGCTCAGTCCATTAGCCTCATTTCCAATTAAGCAAATGCATTTACTTTCTAACTTTGTTTCAGACAAAAGCACGGCGCTGTCATCTAAAACAGCACCATAAACATCCAGTCCTGCTTTTTTAAACTGCTCATATGCGGCATCTACATCTGCAAATTTATAGACAGGCAATCTGAATATGCTGCCCATTGTACTTCTTAAAACTTTGGGGCTATAAATATCAGCGCAGTTTCCTATAAGAACAACTCCGTCAAGCCCAAAGGCTTCTGCGGTTCTTATAACTGTTCCGATATTACCTGGATCCTGCAGATTTTCAACTGCTATGAACCTGTTTCCGCTTAGGGTTTTATTATCATTTTTGACTGTGCAAATGCAGCAAACGCCCTGAGAATTGACTGTATCACCGAGTCTCTGAGAAACCGACTCAGATACTGCTCTAACATCATCGCAGCATTTACAGATGATTTCCGCATCATCGGGGTGACGCATCAAAAACTCCTCAGAAACAAGGACGGTTTTAACATCCGCACCGCACAACACCGCGTCCTTACACAAACGAAGACCCTCTATGACAAAAAGCCCGCTTTTAATTCTTTCACGCCGGTTTTCTCTCAAAGAGACTGTTTTTTTGACAATTGGGTTGTCCTTGCTTTTTATGATTTCCATCGCAATTTCTCCCTACAAAACAGCTAAATTAAAGTAATAAAAAATCCCTTAAAATACTCCAAAACGCCCGAGTCGTTTCAGACGCGGGCGTTTTTTGTGCATTAAAGCGCAGCTTTAGCTTTTTTAACGAGATCTTTGAAAGCCTTTTCGTCATGAATGGCGATTTCCGAAATCATTTTACGATTAAGGGTAATTCCGGCTTTTTTAAGACCGTTCATAAATGTTGAATAATTGATGTCGTTTGCACGGCATGCAGCAGAGATTCTGGTAATCCAGAGTGCTCTGAAATCACGCTTCTTCTGCTTACGTCCGATGTAAGCATACTGTCCGGATTTCATAACTGCTTCTTTAGCAGTCTTGAAGAGCTTGCTCTTGCTTCCATAATATCCTTTCGCAAGCTTTAATACCTTTTTTCTTCTCTTGCGAGTCATCATTGCTCCTTTAACACGAGCCATTGTTGTTACCTCCCGATTTATAATCGTTGTTATTTTGTTTCTGCAGTTCTAATTATCTGCCGCAGACTCGTTTATTTATAAGGAACGAGCAGCTTGATAGCAGCAACATTGGTTTTATCAGCGTATGCCGCCTTTCTAAGACCTCTCTTGCGCTTGGTTGATTTCTTAGCAAGAATGTGTGACTTAAATGCATGTGCTCTCTTAACCTTTCCGTTTTTGGTAAGATTAAAGCGCTTTTTTGCTCCCGAATGTGTTTTGAGCTTAGGCATAAAACAAACCTCCTGTTTTTATTTACTTTAAGGGTTTTGCGGATAAGAACAAGACCATACTACGACCTTCAAGCTTAGGTTCTTTAGCGACGACGCCATACTCGGAACAAGCCTCAGCAAAACGAACAACGCTTGCCTTACCAAGCTCGGTATGAGCCATTTCACGACCTCTGAATCTCAGAGCAACCTTAACCTTGTTTCCTGCTTTAAGAAATTTAACGGCGTGGTTAACCTTGGTGTTAAAATCGTTTGTATCAATGTTAAGTGAAAGTCTGATTTCTTTAACATCAATAACCTTTTGATTTTTCTTTGCTTCCTTTTCACGCTTTGTCTGTTCAAAGCGATACTTGCCGTAATCCATAATACGACAAACAGGCGGCTGAGCCTGAGGAGCGATTTTTACAAGGTCAAGGTCTTTTTCGGCAGAAATTTTGAGAGCCTCTTTGGTTGACATAATACCAAGCTGTTCCCCATCAGGACCGATAAGACGAATTTCCTTGTCGCGAATTTCTTCATTGATAAGCAGTTCTTGTGTAGCTATGGAAAGCACCTCCGCACCTTAAAATGTTCAGCGACCGTGATTCTGAGGGGTCGCCTGCCCCCTAAAAATAAACAAAGCGCAAACGAAAGCAGCTTCCATTTACGCAATACGGTAAGGTTATTATAACCTTTTTCTGTATTGACCCAAGTAGTACTAAAAACCCTTAGGTGAGAACGGAAAAGACTGTTCTGCTTTGTTTTCTCAAACATTTTAGCAGATTTCTTTTCCGTTGTCAACCCTTATTTTAAAATTTATTTCAGCTCGATAACAGTTACGCCCATTTCGCCCTCGCCAAAAGTTCCGCTTCTGAAGGATTTGACATTCTTATGAGTTTTAAGCCTTTGCCAAACGGCATTTTTAAGCGCTCCCGTTCCCTTGCCGTGAATAACAGTTACACTTCCAAGCCCCGTCATTATAGCAGAGTCGATAAATCGGTCAAGCTCCATAATGCCCTCAACTGTGTCATAACCTCTTATATCAAGCTCAGTCTTTATCTCTCTTGTGGCTCGGCTCTCTCCGCTTACCTTGCTTTTCTTTAAAGGCTCGATCTTTTTATCAATTAAAATGAGATTGCTTATATTAACCCTCATTTTCATTATGCCGACTCTGACCAAGGCATTGCCTTGAGCATCGGGTGGCGTTATAACAATTCCTTCCTTATCTATATCGGCAAGCTTTACGCTATCGCCTGCAATTAGATCACGCGGCAGGCGGTAATCCTTCTTTTTGCGGTGCACAACAGGGTCTGCCTCGTTTTCAAGCCGTCTTATATCAGATC
Organism: uncultured Oscillospiraceae bacterium; assembly: GCA_964508295.1. Lineage (GTDB taxonomy): Bacteria > Bacillota > Clostridia > Oscillospirales > Ruminococcaceae > SIG578. The sequence goes on from CAZDSQ010000023.1 coordinate 10,593, forward strand.
TCAGGCGACCCTTGGCATCAGAAAGCCTTGCTGAAAACTCCTTTTTCTCTTTCTGGCTTTTAAGCTCTTCAAGCTGAGAAATGATTTCTTCTGATTTTCTGCTGACCTCGTCAACAAGCCGTTTAGCTTGCCGCCTTGCATCGTCAATAATCTGCTCTGATGCCTTTATATTCTTGTCGTTTTTCTCTTTGAGGCTTTTATTTAGCTCCTCGTTTTCCCTTAACAGCGCATCAAGCCTTGCTTTTTCGCTTTCAGCCTCTCTCCTGCTCTTTTCAAGACTTTCGAGCATATTTTCAAATCGTCTGTCCTCGGCAGAGATGAGACTTTTTGCGTTATCTATTATGTCGGTCTGCAATCCAAGCTTTTGAGAAATAGCAAATGCATTGGATTTTCCCGGAACACCTATCAAAAGCCTATAAGTCGGTTTAAGCGAGGCAACATCAAACTCGCAGCTTGCATTTTCAACCCCGTCGGTTTCAAGCGCAAACATCTTCATTTCGGCATAGTGGGTTGTTGCGGCGGTTTTAGCGCCAAGATATTTAAGCTTTTCAATGATAGAAACAGCGAGCGCTGCGCCTTCTATTGGGTCTGTTCCTGCTCCAACCTCGTCAAGCAGAACAAGGCTTTTCTTGCTCGCATTCCTTATAATATCTATGATATTGACCATATGCGACGAAAAGGTCGAGAGGCTCTGCTCTATGCTTTGCTCATCGCCAATATCGGCATAAACGCTTTCGTAAACCGAAACGTAGCTACCGTCCTGTGCAGGAATAAAGAGTCCGCACATTGCCATAAGTGACAAAAGGCCCAAGGTTTTAAGTGCGACAGTTTTTCCGCCTGTGTTGGGACCGGTTATAACAAGAACAGAAAAGTCCTTTCCTAATCTTATATCAATAGGAACGACCTTATCCTTGTCAATAAGCGGATGGCGAGCCATTTTAAGCACAGTTATACCCTTGTCATTAAGTATAGGAAGAGATGCCTTGGTTTTGTATGCGTAATTTGCCATCGCAAAGCGAACATCGATCTCAATCATTGCCTCGTAGGAAAGCTCTATGGATTCTGCGAATGTTCCCGCCTCTCCCGACAATTCTGCGACAATTCTTAGGATTTCATCTCTTTCCTTAGCTTCTAAAATGCGGATGCGGTTATTTGCCTCAACAACGGCGGTAGGCTCAATAAAAATTGTAGCACCGCTTGAAGATGTATCGTGAACAAGACCCTCGATTTCACCACGATATTCCTGCTTAACAGGGATAACAAATCTACCGTCGCGCTGGGTCACGATAGAATCCTGCAGATGCTTCTGATGTGACTGACTGCGGATAAGCTTATCAAGTTTTTCTCTAATCTGCTGATTTTCTCTCCTTATACTCCTGCGAATGTCTGCAAGCTCCTTACTTGCCGCATCGGCAACTGTATCCTCAGATACTATGCAGGTAAAGATCTTTTCCTCAAAATACTTATTGGGAAAAAGAGAGTTGAAATAGTCATCTAACGTGGTTTGAACACTCGAAAATTGCTCTCTGTACTGGCATAGACCTCTGACATTTCTAAGAACCTCAGCAATCTGCAAAAGCTCCAAAAGCGAGAGATTTCCGCCGTTTTTTGCCCTTTTGAGCGCTGAGTTTACATTTTTAACTCCCGAAAAACGCGGCGAGCCGAATTTTGCGGCAAGCTCATAGGCATCCTTGGTTTTATTTAACGCAGACAAAGCCGCATCAAAATCATAATGCGGCTTAAGCTCTAATACTCTTTCTCGGCTTTCTTCTATTCCCGCCTCATCAGACACAGCCTTTAAAACAGCATCTAATTCAAGGCAAGAAAGATGTTTTTGCTTTTCTGTTTGGATCATAAACTTTCCTCGTTGTATAATTTAATCTATCATTGTTTTTAAAAAGTCAAGTGATTTATAATTTCGCTCGGTATGACAGAGCAAATAGCTCTCGCAGACCTCTGAAAGCAGCTTTAAGTTCTCCTCATCAAGTGTAAAGGAAAAGACCTTTTCAGGCACGCTATACACGATATGGCGCATTGCCGCCAGAACACTTGGTGTAATTAGCGCGTAACCAGTCTGCTCATCAGCATTTTGGTTATGCCCTGCGCAGTCTGTGCACAAAAGAGTGCCTTCTGATATGTAAAATCTCATTTTTTTATCAAACTGAGAGCACTCTCTGCAGGCAACCAAATCGGGACAAAGACCGCTTATTGCCATTGCTCTGAGTTCAAAAACGGACTTTATAATTCTGCCGTCTTTCTTTGTATTTGCAAGCAAATGCATCGAATTAAGCATAAGGCGGAGCATCTCTTTGCAGTTATCAACATCGGGCTTTATTTCATAAATAATCTGGCAAAAATATGATGCTATAGTTAATCTCTGCAAATCAAGCCGAATATCGTAAAAAAGCCGGTTAATATCTGCTTGATCAACATAATATCTTGTGTTGCTTTTAAAAAGCTCAAAGGTTGAGTAGCAAAACAGTCCCGTAGAGGTGGCAAGGCGACTGCCTTTCCTGCGAGCGCCCTTAACATAAGCCTCAACAGTTCCGTGTTCGGCAGTCAATATTGTAATATATTTATCATTTTCACCGCTGTTACTTTCTTTAATTACAATTCCCTCTGTCCGAATCTGCATAGGTTTTATTATCCTCTCTTTGCCCCTCGCTTATCTGTTGCTCTGACAACTTTTTATATAAAATATAAACGCCAACATTCCCCGTTTTTTCAAACAGCTTCCAAACCTGCGACGCTTCCATAAAATCAGTCCCCGTTTCACTTATTTTATCTTGCTTTAATAAGTTAACCCGCTTACTGATATTATATGTAGGGAAAAGTTTTACATTTCCAAGGAAATAAATTATTCCTCCGAAAGTCCGAACTCTTTTATAAGTCCTTCTTTATTTCTCCAGTCCTCGCAGATTTTTATCCAGCATTGAAGATTTACAGGCATACCGATAAACTCTTCCAGATCTTTTCTTGAGAGCATACCGATCTTCTTAAGCATACTTCCCGATTTTCCGATCAAAATGCCCTTATGGCTTTTTTTCTCGCAATAAATGGTAGCGTGAATGTCCATAAGCTCCTTATCTTCTCTTTGGCGCATTTTGTCAATGGAAACCGCAACGCCGTGAGGAACTTCATCGCGAAGTAAGGTGAGTATCTTTTCACGAATAAGCTCTGCAGCGATAGCCTTCTCAGGCTGGTCGGTAAGGGTGTCATCGGGAAAGAAATGCGGCATATACGGAGCATTTTTAACAATACTGTCAAGAATTACATCAAGATTGTCCATAGTCTGCGCAGAGGCAGGAACGATCTCCTCAAAATCATATAGTTTTCTGTACTCGTCAATTAAAGCAGCAAGCCTTTTCATATCCTTGATGCAGTCAATCTTATTTATAACTAAAATTGCCTTAGCTCCCTGCTTTTTAATTGATTCAATAAGGGACAGTTCGGTTTCATCAGGCTGACGGAACGCTTCTGTTACAAGAACGATCATATCAACCTCGTTGATAGCGTCCAAAATAGCTCGTTTCATATGCTGACCGAGTCTGTTTTTAGGCATATGCATTCCGGGCGTGTCAGTAAAAACAATCTGAGTTTCGTCAAAAGTCAAAACACCCATTATTTTTGTTCTCGTAGTCTGCGGTCTGTCAGAAACTATTGCAATTTTTTCACCCAAAAGTGCATTCAAAAGCGTAGATTTTCCAACATTTGGGCGGCCTATAATAGTAACAAAAGAAGATTTTGTTTTTTGCATATTTTTTCTCCGTTTTAAGATAAAATGCCGTATGTTTTCATACGGCACCTATAATATATTTAACCTTCGTCTTCCATAACATAGCTTGCACCGCGGGAAAGGCCAAGGCTCGAGAGAGCTTCTTCCTCTTTTTCACGCATTCTTACAAGCTCAAGACCGCCATTTTCGTGGTCATATCCCAAAAGATGAAGCATGGAATGAACGGTTAAAAAGCCGATTTCTCTCTGCAGAGAGTGTCCGTAAACCTCAGCCTGCTCGTAAGCCTTTTCGACAGAAATAACTATATCGCCAAGCTGATAGGCGCCTGTGTCGTGATTTATATCCCATTTTCCGTCTTCACCAAGAGGAAATGAAAGAACATCAGTTTCAATGTCTTTATTGCGGAATTTGGAATTAAGAGAACGAATTTCTTCATTATCAACAAAGTTTACGCTGACCTCGGCGCTGCCCTTAAAACCTTCATTACTAAGAACTGCATGGCAGCAGCGGCGGATAAGCAAACGAATGCCTGTAGGAATCTTAACCGCGTTCTGATGATTTACGATAATTACCTTTATACTTTCCATTTTGTCCTTCCTCCTGTTCGCTCTTTTCGTAAGCTTTTATAATTTGCTGAACTAATCTGTGTCTTACAACGTCTTTTCTTGAAAAATGAACCTGTTCAATACCTTCTATATTTTTGAGAATCTTTATAACAGAAACAAGTCCCGATGATTTATTTGACGGCAGGTCTATCTGGGTAATATCACCCGTTACAACAATTTTCGACCCAAATCCCAAACGGGTCAAAAACATTTTCATTTGTTCGGGAGTCGTGTTCTGAGCCTCGTCGAGAATAATGAATGAATCATCAAGCGTTCTGCCTCGCATATAAGCCAGCGGTGCGACCTCGATGCAACCTCTTTCCTGATATTTCTGAAAGTTTTCGTATCCCAGCATATCAAACAGAGCATCGTAAAGCGGTCTTAAATACGGGTCAACCTTGTTCTGCAGGTCACCCGGCAGAAATCCTAAATTCTCTCCCGCCTCAACCGCAGGTCTTGTCAGTATAATGCGGTTAACTTGATTTGCTCTGAAAGCCTTAACAGCCATCGCAACCGCAAGATAGGTTTTACCCGTTCCTGCGGGGCCAACGCCGAAAACGACGGTGTTTTTCTCGATAGCATCAACATACTGCTGCTGACCGAGGGTCTTTGCACGAATCGGTCTTCCCTTTGACGAAATACATATACAGTTGTCGCTAAGAGAATAAACCTGTTCATCGTTCCCCTCGTCAACAAGAGAAATAACATAATTTATATTCTGGTCGGTAAGCGGCTCACCCTTTTCAACATAAACAAGCAGACAGCGGATGACCCGCACAGCTCTTGCAACATTTTCCACATCGCCCTGAACCTTTATTTCAGAGCCGCGACAAAGGATAGACACATTACATTCTTTTTCGATTATCTTAATATTACTGTCAAAATTACCAAACAGGGTGAGCAGATGTTCAATCCGCTCAATGTTGATTGACTGTTCCGACATATACGCTACTACCTCACAATAAACGATTTACTTTATAAGTTTAACATATTTTTTCCGATTTGTCATCACTTTCATACATTTTTTCTGCAATTTTTTGTTTATTTTTGCTCAGTTTCAATATATTGCTGCTCTGCAATATCGGTTAAAATAGTATAATCTACCTGCGCAATGCATTTTTTGTCGTCAGACTTCCATGTAATGTGTTTTTTCTGAATTTCCGCCTCATATAATTCACTCTTTTCAAAATGCTCTATTTCGTCCCTTATCCGCTGTTTTGCTTCATCCTCCGATAAGGTTTTTTCGCGAGTAATCTCCTTTGTGTAGCTTTCTTTTATAAGATAAATCGGAAAATCGAGTCCAAAAACTGACAACCTATCTCTCGAAACAGATTTGCTCCATCCTGTTTCGTCAATATCCTTTCCAAACGAAAAATCAAGCTTGTTACCAAACGCCTCAACCGAATAATATATCTTTTCTTCGCTGCCTATATTTTCTTCTACATACAAGGAAATCTCAAAGGTTTTACTCGTTTCGACAAGCGCAGTCACCTTTCCGCTGGAATGTTCAAGAATTATATTATCTTTTTTATCGTTGTAAAAGCCTGTAACAAGGAGCTGCCCTTTTACTACTCCACTTCCCTCAATTGCAATAGGCTTTCCTTTGACAATTTCCATTTTAACAATTATTCCGTCCATTGATGCAACCAGATTAGATGGTTTGCTTTTATCCTCGCTTACCGGCGGAGTTGCTCGTTCTCTGACAATGATATGAGCAAAACTCCCATCGAGATTTATTGAAATGCGACCTAGGTCACTTAACTTAATCATCATTTCGTTTTCTATTTTTGATATATCGAGCGTGCTTTTTCGGCTGCCCTCAAAAAAACCACATTCCTCCAAGGTTTCCAAAATCAAATTATCCGAAAGGCGCTCGTTTCCTGTTATGTCAATATCCCAGATATATCCCGACAGGAAAATCAGCATAAAAATCATAAACCCGCAACCGATAACAAGCCCAAGTCTTTTTTTGTATCGGTTTGTAAAAAATCTTACTCCTTTTCTTTTTATAATTCGTTTTCTTAAGCCTACGATTTTAACCTTTTTTGTTTTTCTATAGTCAGAAACAAAACAGCTCGCAGTGAGTGTATCATCTGATAGACGTAAATCAAACAGATTAATATCATTTTTTGCGCAGAAGTTCAGAAAATCCTCCCTGCCATCTCCTTTTACTTCAAAAGTAACATATCCTTTTAAATATCTCGGCAATTTATGTATAGGCATAATTTATCTCCAAATCATTCAAATTCAACAGCGGTTATTTTCCCCTCAATAATTGCATTCTTTTTATTGTAGTCCTTTAAACAAAGCTTTTCTCCGTTAAAACAAACTGTACTGTGACGGAATCTGATTTTAATTATGTTTTCTTTATATTCAAGGATTTTTTGTATGCCGTCTAATTCGATGTGGTTTTGCCCGCTGATTTCGATATATGGCAGATCAGAAATTGAAACGGGTGGCATATCGCTCTGATTTTCAACAAACGATGTGAATTTATTTGCAAGAGTTCTGTCCGTTTTGTTTCTCATAGAATCATTCCTTTAAATATTTTGCTTATATAAATCTATGCAAGGACAAATCTTGTCTTGCTATTTTTCTATCTTAATTTGCATATAAATTATTCAGAAGACTCATGTTAAGGAGCGCATTATGAAGCTTAAATTAAGGCAAAAAAGGCTTATTGTTTCAACAACACTTATTATCATAAGTATGCTTTTAATCATATTTCCTAAAAAAACTGCATTTGGAGCACACATCGGAGTAATGAATTGTTTGGAAATTGTTGTTCCGTCGTTGTTTCCGTTTATGGTTATAACCGTATTTTTATCCGAGAGCGGATATTGCAATAGAATTTTTTCATTACCGTCTGCTATTTTGTCAAAAATAACAAGGCTTAACAAACAGGTTTGCGCCTTGTTTTTTATAGGAATGATAGGCGGATATCAATCTGCTGCAAAAAGTATTGCGCTTTTGTGCAAAAAGAAGGCGATTTCACCAGAAAACGCAGCTACTCTTTTGTGTTTTTGTACAAACGCCGGTCCTGCATTCCTTATTTCTGCAGTAGGATCAGGAATGTTTTTAAGTAGCAGTATCGGAGCTATTCTTTTTATTTCCAGTATTTTGAGTTCGTTTTCTTTAATGTTTTTTTATGCACCGAAACTCAAAGGAAGCGATATTTTAACAAGTTCTAAAAGGAATAAAAGTTTGTCGATATGTTTTGTAAATTCTGTGAAAGAGTCTTGCAAAGCAACAAGTGTAATGTGCGCATTTATTGTATTATTTTCTGTTATAATTTACCTGATACCCGATTTCCCCGACAACTTATATTCATTAAGATGTATAATTTACGGTCTATTTGAGGTAACCTCTGGCGTTGCCGCCGCTTCCATTGAAATTTCTCTTGCATCAGTTATTGCTGTTTCTGCAATTTGTGGTTTTGGCGGCTTGTGCATAATCTTTCAAATTATCGCAATTTGCTCTGACGCAAAAATTAAAATTATGCCGTTTATTATTTCAAGACTTCTGCACGCGATATTATCCGCTTTTTATACATTTCTCTTGCTTTTAACCATTCCCATCGAGGTTAAACAGACATTTATAAGCAACGCTTCCGCCGCTCTGCCATCAATTATTTCGGCTCCTCTACCCGCCCTTATGCTGCTAATTTGTTGCACAACATTTCCGCTTTACCTTACGCGACAAAAAAATTTATAATTTTTTCTTTTTACGTATTGACATTTTGAAAAAATTGGGTATAATAAATAGCGTTGCATTGCGGAATTGTGTAAGGGTAGCACGACAGACTCTGACTCTGTTTGTCTGGGTTCGAATCCTAGTTCCGCAGCCAAAAACCCCAAGTCGATTGACTTGGGGTTTTTCTTATAACTTAAAACAAAAAAACTCCTCAAGTTTTTATATTTGAGGAGTTTTTGCATCTTATTATGTTAGTTACAGGTCTTCTTTAGGCAGAATAAATGAGCATATCTCATTTATTCTGTCCTCGTTGCCTTTCAGATATAGGTAGCCGAACAGGCTTTCAACACCCGTTGCCTTTCTATATTCTGCGGGCGAAGAGCTTTTTGGTACTGCAGCGCCGCTGGCATTTCTGCCACGCTTCATAACTGCAAGCTCATCCTCTGTCAAAAACTCTTCAAGCAGGTCATAAACCTTTGCCTGAAATGCCGCACAAACATAACGAACCGCTTTTTTATGTAAAACACCCGAAGGGGTGCTACCGTTTCTGCACAGATAACGGCGAATTTCAAGCTCATAAACCGCATCGCCTAAAAAAGCAAGCGTCAGCGGACTGTAGTTTTCTGCGACAACCTTTGTTTCACTTATGTTAAGAATGGCGTTTTCCCCCTAAACTAATTTACAAAGTCAAATTCAAAGTCATAAATACTTACTGTGTCATCCTCTTGTATTCCCATTTCGAGAAGCTTATCAATAATACCCGATGTTCTCAAAACCCTCTGGAAGTACTGAAGCGACTCGTAGTCATCCATATTAACCGAGTTCATAATAGGAATAAGCCACTTAGCCTCGACAACGTAAACTCCGTCCTCGATAGTAACAGTAAAGTCTCTTGAGGATTTCTGCAGAGTTTCTTCAATGGGTGCAGCCTCGGTTTCGTAGCGCTTTACGGGAGGAAGCTCCTTAAGTTTCGCTCTGATAGCATAAAGAAGCTCGTCAAGTCCCTTTCTTGCGACTGCTGAAATCTCAAAAATGAGATAACCCTCACCTTTTATAAACTCAGCAAAGCGCTCAAACTGTTCCTCTGTTGCAATATCCGATTTATTTGCAGCAACGATCTGAGGAACGTTTTTCATTTCGGGGTCATATTCAAAAAGCTCTTTATTTATAAGCTTAAAATCTTCAATGGGATCTCTACCCTCACACCCCGAAACATCGACAACATGAACAAGAAGTCTGCAGCGCTCAACATGGCGCAAAAAGTCGTGACCCAAGCCGACGCCCTGAGCAGCGCCCTCGATAAGACCGGGAATATCAGCCATAACAAAGGAATCCTGCGAATTGGCGCCTACAACTCCTAAAACAGGCGAAAGGGTTGTAAAGTGGTAATTAGATATCTTGGGTTTCGCGGCACTTACAGAGGAAATCAAAGTCGATTTTCCAACATTTGGAAAGCCTAAAAGTCCGACATCAGCAATGAGCTTAAGCTCGAGGTTTACTTCCATTTCCTCGCCGGGAGTTCCGCTTTTGGCAAATCGGGGAATCTGTCTTGTCGGAGTTGCAAAATGAGAGTTTCCAAAGCCTCCCCTGCCGCCCTTTAAAAGCACAACCGGCTCGTCATCAGAAATATCAGCAAGAACTCTGCCGCTCTCGCTCTCGGTGATAACTGTTCCAAAAGGAACTTTAATAATTAAATCTTCGGCGGATTTTCCGTTGCATCTTTTGCCTCTTCCGTTTTCGCCATTCTGGGCAATAAACTTCCTTTTGTAGCGAAAATCCATAAGGGTATTGAGATTTCTGTCTGGAACAAAAATGATATTGCCGCCCTTGCCGCCGTCACCGCCATCGGGACCGCCTGCGGCAACATATTTTTCACGGTGAAACGAAACTGCGCCGTTTCCGCCGTTTCCTGCTTTTATATAAATTTTTGCGGTATCAATAAACATAATTTTCTCTCTTTCTATACTTGCTTATATTTTAATTATAGCACTTCTTTTTTATTCGGTCAACAAAACATCTCTTTTTTACTTGACTTTTGACATAAAATTGATTATACTTAACTACAGTATCGCAATGCACACCAACCAAACTCACAGGCTTTTCCGTTCGAGCCATGTTTTTTCTTGGTTCGAATTTTAAGGATTTGCCGTGAGTTTTTTTATTTGCATTTGAATACTATAACATACTTGGAGGTAAAGACAAATGAACAACGGAACAGTTAAATGGTTTAATGCAGAAAAGGGCTATGGATTTATTTCTGACGACAACGGCGGAGATGATGTTTTCGTTCACTTCTCAGCAATTCTCGTTGATGGATACAAGACACTTGCAGAGGGACAGAAGGTTACATTTGAAACAGAGGTTGACCCCAAGAACAGCGCAAAGCTTCGCGCAGTTAATGTAAAACCCCTCTAATTTGTAATTTATATTTTGTCAATTGCCCATATCGGCGGATTTTTCTGCTGATATGGGTTTTCTCTTTTATTTTTTCCGTTGAAACTAAAGAAATAATGTGTTATAATAAGAATAATAATATATAAACTAGACTTTTTGGAGGAAGATATGAAGTTAGAAAACCTTCTTTGTGGCATAGACTACTCCTTAATTTGCGGAGATACCAATTGCGAGATTTCCGATATATGTTACGATTCGAGAAAAGCTGAAAACGGAAAAATCTTTGTTGCTCTTCCGGGAACAAATGTTGACGGACACAACTTTATAGCTTCTGCTTACGAAAAAGGTGCAAGAACCTTTGTTGTTGAGCGCGAGGTTGAAGTACCTGCCGACACTACTGTAATAAAAGTTAAAAACTGCCGCAAGGCGCTTGCTCTGCTTTCAAAGAACTATTTTGGTGATCCCTCTTCTAAAATGACTATGATAGGAATTACCGGAACAAAAGGAAAATCAAGCATAACTGCTATTCTTAAAACTGTTCTTGATATGGCGGGAAAAAGTGCGGGAACTATTGGCACAACCGGCGTTTTTTACGCCGACAAACAGTTTGCAACCCTTAACACAACCCCTGAATCCTACGAAACCTATCGTTATCTTTCTGAAATGCAAAAAGCAGGCTGTACCCATGTTATTATGGAGGTATCCTCTCAGGGCTTGATGATGCACAGAGTTTTTGGAATAACCTTTGACTTTGGTGTTTTCACGAACATTTCGCCCGACCACATCGGTAAAGGTGAGCACGACAGCTTTGAGCATTACTTACAGTGTAAAGCGCTTCTTTGGGAGCAGACTAAAAAAGGCGTTGCTAACTCAGACGACCCGCACTTTGATGAGATAACAAAAAACGCGCTCTGCCCTATTACTACTTTTGCAGTTCACAAAGCTGCCGATGTTACTGCGGATAACATTTCGCTTTTCCGCGACGGCAAACATCTTAACGTTAAGTTTGATTGCCACATCAAAGACGGCGATTTTTCGGTTACTACAAATGTTCCCGGTGAGTTTACAGTTTATAACTGCCTTACTGCGATTTCGGTTGCGCGAGAGATGGGAATTGATTTTGAAATAATTGCAAAGGCGCTTTCTGACATATCGGTTAAGGGACGAATGGAGCTTGTGGGAGATACAAAGGATTACTCAATTATCATTGACTATGCGCACAATGCAGTCAGCCTTGAAACAATACTCAAAACCATAAGACAGTATGAGCCGAAAAGAATAGTTTGTTTATTCGGTTGCGGAGGAAATCGACCTAAGATGCGCCGTTATGAAATGGGTGAAATTTCGGGTAAGTATGCTGATTTTTCAATTCTTACATCAGACAATTCCCGCTTTGAAAAGCCTGAGGATATCATCAATGACATTCTGGTTGGAATGAACAAGACGAGCGGAAAATACATTGCAATCACCGACAGAATTGAGGCTATTCACTATGCCATTGACAACGCTCGGACAGGTGATATAATTCTTGTTGCAGGCAAAGGACACGAAATGTATCAGGAAATCGAGGGTGTTAAGCACCCCTTTAACGAAGCAGAAATAATTTGTAATTATCTTAACGAGAAAAACGTTTAATGCGGAGGAAAATAAATTGGAAATACTTTCTAATCAGAATTTTGCAGAGTATGAACAGTTCCTTAAAAATCACCCAAAAGGTCATTTTATGCAGTCGCCTCAGTGGGCGAAGGTTAAGGGAAACTGGAGTTACAAGGTTGCAGTTGAGAGAAATGAATCGGGCGAGATTATTGGCTCTATTGCCTTCTTAATTCGCCGCCTACCCTACACCAAATACAATATTATGTACGCTCCCAGAGGCCCTGTTTGCGATATCCATAACACTGAGCTTTTAAACAAGCTTATTGAGGATGCAAAAGAACTTGGAAAGCAGTTTAACGCCTGCGTTTTGATAATTGACCCTGATGTTAAATCAGAAGAAAAGGAATACGTTAAGGTTCTTACCGATGCAGGCTTTAAAGGTAAGGACGGAAAGAACTTTGAAGGCACACAGCCCCGATTTGTTTTCCGCCTTGACGTCAAGGATAAGACTATCGACGAGCTTATGGCGGCTTTCCACAGCAAGACTCGCTACAATATCCGTGTAGCGCAGAAAAACGGTGTAGAGGTTAAAATTGTCGGCAAAGAGGAAGCCAAAACCTTTTACGAGATCATGCTTGAAACAGGTATGAGAGATAATTTTGTAACCCGTCCCCTTTCCTATTTTGAAACAATGCTCGATTCACTTGGAGAAAACGCAAGGCTTTATATGGCTTACTATGAAGGAAAAGCCATTGCAGGAACTCTTGCGGCTCAGTACGGAAACAAGGTTTGGTACCTTTACGGTGCCTCCTCAAACGCTTACAGAAATGTTATGCCCAACTATCTGCTTCAGCTTGAAATGATTCGCTGGGCAGTTGATACTAACTGCGATATTTACGATTTCAGAGGCGTTTCGGGCGACTTATCACCTGAAAACCCCTTGTACGGTCTTTACAAGTTCAAGAAAGGCTTTTCGGGAGAGCTTACCGAGTTTATCGGCGAGTTTGAGCTTATTACCAAGCCTTTTGTTTATAAATCTATGCAAAAAGCAAGACACATTCTTTCCCTTTGTACAAGAACGATTTACCGCATAAAAAACAGAGGCAAGAAAAAGCAGTAAAAAGGAAGTTAAAATGGATAAAAAGTTTGTAATTGATAGAAGCGATATCCAAAATAATATTTCAGTTTTAAGAAAAAAGGTTGGCAATGCGCGAATTTATGCCGTTTTAAAGGGCAACGCCTACGGAATGGAACTCGTTCCCTTTGCAAAAGAGCTTTTTGACGGCGGTATTCGTTACTTTGCACTTACTGCTCTTTCCGACTGCGTTACATTAAAAGAAGAACTGCCTGATGCAAACATTCTTTTACTGACCCCCTGCCACATTGATGACGATATAGGCACTGCACTCTTAAATGATATCACCCTTTCGGTAGACAGCTTTGAAAATGCGGAATTTATTTCAAAAATCGCTCAAAAGCAAGGCAAAACTGCCAATATCCATATTAAGATCGACACGGGAATGGGCAGATACGGTTTTCTCCCCTCGCAAATTACAGAAATTAAGTCAGCTTGTCAGCTCGATTGCATAAATGCAGAAGGAATATTTACCCATCTGCACTCTGCATTTAACAAAAAGGCTGTTCCCTCTCTTGAGCAGTTTTCGCAGTTTACCGATGTGATAGACAAGCTTAAAGCTGATGGAATCACCTTTGAAGTGAGCCATATTTGCAATTCTACCGCTATTTTCCGCTTCCCGCAGATGCATTTGACTGCGGTAAGAGCCGGTTCGGCATTGATTGGACGAGTAAATGCAATGTCAGGTACAACTAAACTCTGTAAAGTAGGAAAGCTTTACGGGCAAATTATAGACATTCGCACCTTACCTCAAGGTCACAACATAGGTTATGCCGCTCTTTACAGGACAAAAGTGCCACAAAAAATCCTTTGCGTTAATGTTGGATATGCTGACGGCGTTGCGGTTACAAAAGCAAACGACACCTTCCGTTTCATAGACGTTTTAAGGTACGGCTTTAACGACTTTAAATTGCTTTTCAATCCCACTCCCCTTGTCTGCTCTGTTAACAGAAAAAGTGCAAAATCACTTGGCAGAATCGGAATGACAAATCTTGTTTTAGACGGCAGTAATTGTGATGATGCAAAAATCGGAGATTTGGTTGAAATCCCTGCAAACCCCATTTATTTATCGCCGCTTATCCAAAGAGAATACAAATAGAAAAAGCCGCCCGAACGGAGACACTTCGTAAAGAAGTAGTCTCCGTTTTTATATA
>CAZDSQ010000024.1:0-23998 GCA_964508295.1 uncultured Oscillospiraceae bacterium
GCATTTATCCTCTTTATGACTACGCTCATCCTATTCAGGACGCTCTCGAGGGAATAACTCATTCGCTTTGCTCGATAGAATTTGAAAACCACAGACCTCTTTACAACTGGGTAGTTGAGAATATCGGATTCCCCGCGCCTCAGCCCAAGCAGAGAGAATTTGCGCGTCTTAACGTTACTCATACCGTTATGTCCAAGCGTTATCTCCGTAAGCTTGTTGAGACAGGTCTTGTTGATGGCTGGGATGACCCCAGAATGCCCACGCTTTGCGGTCTGAGAAGAAGAGGATATACTCCCGCTTCTATCTTTGATTTTGTTGCCAGAGCCGGTGTTGCAAAGGCTCACAGTATCGTAGATTACGAGCTTCTCGAGCATTGTATTCGCGAGGAATTGAATGATTCTGCAGAGCGTAGAATTGCTATTCTTCACCCCATAAAGGTTGTTATCACCAACTATCCCGAGGATAAGGTTGAGTACTTCGAGGTATCGAATAACCCGAATCATCCTGAGCTTGGCACAAGAAAGCTTCCGTTTACTCGCGAGCTTTACATTGATAGGGATGACTTTGCAGAGGTTCCTCCGCCTAAGTTCTTCAGAATGAAGCCTGACGGCGAGGTAAGACTTATGGGCGCTTACATTGTTAAGTGCAACGAAATCGTCAAGGATGAAAACGGAGAGATCGTTGAGATCAGATGCACTGCAGATATCGAGACGGGTAACGGTATGCCTATCGATGGCAGAAAGGTGAAGGGAACTATTCATTGGCTTTCCGCATCTCACGCCAAGGATACGACTATTATGCTTTACGACTTCCTCTTCGATATCGAGAATACCGCAGAAATTCCCGAGGATAAGACCTATGACGACTATCTCAATACTAATTCTGTAATCAAGCTTGACGGTTGTAAGGTTGAGGAGGCGCTTTCCTCTGCAGCCTCCGGCGAGAGATTCCAGTTTGTCAGAACTGGTTATTTCGTTAAGGACACCAAGAGAGAAAACGTATTTAATAGAATTGTCGGCCTTAAGGACAGTTTCCCTAAGACACAGAAATAAGAAACAAAAAAACGGGCCTTGCGCCCGTTTTTTGCATAGATATTTATGAAGATAAAGGAATTAATAAACAGAGCGTTATTTTACATATCTGTTCCTAAATGTGTTTTATGCCGAGAAAAGCTTGACTACGGTGAGCGTGGACTCTGCAAAGAATGTATGAAGGCTTATGAGGCGCACAAGGAACGAAATTGCCCGCATTGCTCCAAGATACTGTCGAAATGCTTTTGCAGCTATGAGCATCTTGAGTCACACGGCATAAAGAATCTTGTCAAATTATTCAGATATTCAAAAACAGACCAATCATTGCCTTCAAATTATTTGATATATAGCTTAAAGCAGGATAACAGAGCTGACGTCCTATCCTTCCTTGCTGATGAGCTTGCCTCGGCAATTAGTTATTCTATCGATTTCACAAAGGATACGTACGTTATAACCAATGTTCCTCGCAGAAGGAAGGCTATTGTTAATTTTGGATACGATCACGCGAAGGAGCTGGCAAAGAAAGTGTCTGACAGACTTCAGCTCGAATATATTGAGATTTTGAAATCAAAGTCTAAGAAATCTCAAAAAAGCGTTTATGGACAAGAGCGTATCTCAAACGCTAAATTTGATTATGCATGTCCCGAGGATTTATCACTAAAAGGGAAGATTATAATTATAGTTGATGATATAGTTACGACCGGCGCATCAATGTCAAACTGCTCAACCTTAATCAAAGCGCTAAAGCCCAAGAGAATTATTGGTGCGTGTCTCGGTACTGCGTATAAAGAAAAATATATTGATTACAATCATTCTGCCTTTAAATAAGTAGAAAAAATAAAAAAACTCTGTCGATTGACAGAGCTTTTTATATATAGGATCAAATTAGCTAAGCTTAGCGTAGTTAACCTTGATACCGGGACCCATTGTTGTAGCAACAACGCAGCTCTTGATGTACTGACCCTTTGCAGCAGCGGGCTTTGCCTTGATAACTGCGCCTACGAGAGTATTGAAGTTCTCCATAAGCTTCTCAGGACCGAAGGATGCCTTACCGATGGGGCAGTGAATGATGTTGGTCTTGTCAAGACGATACTCGATCTTACCGGCCTTTGCTTCGGTAATAGCCTTAGCAACGTCCATAGTAACAGTACCGGCCTTGGGGTTAGGCATAAGTCCGCGGGGACCTAAAACCTTACCTAAGCGACCTACGAGACCCATCATATCGGGTGTTGCAATAACAACATCGAAATCCATGAAGTTTTCTGTCTGGATCTTCTGAACCAGCTCTTCAGCACCGACGATCTCAGCGCCTGCTTCTTCAGCGGCCTTAGCATTGTCGCCCTTTGCGAAAACGCAAACGCGAACGCTCTTACCGGTTCCGTTAGGAAGCACGATTGCTCCTCTAACCTGCTGATCAGCGTGACGAGAGTCAACACCGAGTCTGATGTGAAGCTCGACCGTTTCATCAAATTTAGCCTTAGCAGTCTGAACGCAAAGAGCAAAAGCCTCGGCGCTGTCATACTGCTTGGAACGGTCTAAAATTTTCTGACTATCTTGATAATTTTTACCGTGTTTCATCTTTCGTTCCTCCCTAATTGAGTGGTAATTAACGGAATTTTCCTCCCACCCGGGAGCATCAGTCTACTACCTCGATACCCATGCTGCGTGCTGTACCAGCTACCATGCTCATAGCTGACTCAACATTTGCTGCATTGAGATCGGGCATTTTTTGTTCAGCAATCTTCCTGACCTGCTCCTTGGTGATTTTTGCTACCTTGGTAGTGTTGGGTTTACCCGAACCGCTTTCAATGCCGCATGCCTTTTTAATAAGAACAGCAGCAGGCGGAGTCTTGGTAACAAAGCTGAAAGAACGGTCAGCGTATACAGTGATAACAACAGGGATAATAAGACCTGCGTCATTCTTAGTACGCTCGTTAAAATCTTTCGTAAAAGCCATAATGTTTACGCCGTGCTGACCGAGGGCCGGTCCAACCGGCGGCGCCGGAGTAGCTTTACCGGCGGGGATCTGGAGCTTAATCAGCCCCACTACCTTCTGAGCCATTTTTTTGCACCTCCAAAAACGTGGTAAATCGAAGCAGTTAGAATATTTCTGCCTCTCCCACAAGGTTCCTGAAACAAGGAACCGCGCGACTTAATTTAAAGCACAGTCGCCTTACTCAACAAGTACCGCCTGACCGAGCTCAACTTCAGCAGGTGTGCTCCTGCCGAACATCGAAACTATGACCTTAACGACGTTGTTATCTACGTCGATAGATTCAACGGTTCCGGTGAAGCCTTCAAGCGCTCCGCCAACGATCTGAACGGTATCTCCGACAGAATAGTTGACTTCGACCTGTTTTACTTCCACACCCAAGTTCTTAACTTCCTGCTCAGTGAGAGGAATGGGCTTGGTTGCGGAGCCGACAAAGCCTGTAACACCGCGAGTGTTACGCACGATGTACCACGCATCATCGGACATAATCATTTTGACAAAGACATAGCCCGGAAAAAGCTTCCGCTCTACCTCTTTCTGTTTGTTGTCCTTACCAACCTCAACAACAGTTTCGGTAGGAACAAACACCTCACAGATACGGTCCTGCAGATGTCTTGACTCGACAGCCTGCATCAAGGTGGTCATAACCTTGTTCTCATATCCCGAATAAGTGTGGACAACATACCACTTTGCCTCTTCTGCCATAATCAAACTTCCTTTCTACGTATCACTTTTAATAAGTTATGCGTTTCCGAGGAACAATTTGACAAGCCAGCCAAGACCTAAGTCTACGAGCCAGATAAATACACCGACAACTAAGATTGCGGCGATAACAACTAAGGTGTTGTTGATTATCTGCTTTTTCGAGGGCCAGACGATTTTTTTGAACTCACCCTTGAGGTCACGGAAGAATTTCATAAAGCCGCCGTTTTTCTTGGGCTTCTTATCCTTCTGCTTTTTCTCGGGCTTTTCGTTCACAGTTGCCTTGATAGCATCTTCAGCCATTGGAACTACCGCCTTTCCTTCTTACTTGGTCTCTCTGTGAAGAGTGTGCTTCCTGCAGAATCTGCAATACTTATTCATCTCGAGTCTGTCAGGATCATTCTTCTTGTTTTTCTTTGTGTTGTAATTACGCTGTTTGCACTCTGTGCAAGCTAAAGTAACACTAACTCGCATATCGGCACCTCCTACAAATATCGGAAAATTTTTGCCTCCCTCATGACAGGCATTATTTCGCACAAAAAATAAAACCTCGTCAGAGGTATTACTATAATACCACAAACGAGGAAAGCTTGTCAACACTTTTTTTAGGATTTTTTACCTTTGGCAGAAAAAACGAAATCGACCTTCTAAATATAGCGCCCGACTGAAATGTCGGGCGCTATATTTTGTTTTGAGCAATTACCTTTTATTACTGATTTTAAATTCGCATACCAGTTTTTTGTATTCCTCGTTCTGCTCCGTACCATATCCGATAATCAAATCGGAACACTTTTCAGAAATGCACTTAATCAACGGCACGATCTCTTCGTCAGGTATGTTAAGGAAAGCGCTTCTGCCGTCCCTGCACCTTACAGCAAGCTGCCGAAGAATAGCATCTCCGTATGTGTTTATCTGATGCACATACACCCACGCCACCATAGAGTAAGGCAAAACAACTCCCGTTTTTGCACAGTAGAACACCTCTTTGCCAAAGACGGTCTTTGAAGCGGGAAGATCAAAAATGTCGTTGTCGAAATTTTCTAAATCAATACGTGCGGCATATTTTTTGCTATATTTATAAGAGGAACAAATACTTCTGAAAACTCTCAGATACACTATGCCCATAATCATAAAAGCAAAGACCACGACAAACAGGACCCATTCGAGCTGTTTCAAACCATTTATAAAAACTATTGCTTCAAAAACAGACAGGCCGAGAAGAGTTGCCGCTACAGCAACCAACATTGCTTTGCCGCGCCTGACCTTTCTTTCAATGTGTCCCATATCAAATCACTTCTCCGTCTTTTTATTATTTTTCATTTCTTGTTTAAGGCTGTTGTTCATAGCCGTTATGTAATCTGCGGCAGTTTTGTTTTTTGATTTTATGTATTTGAGAGTGCGCTTGCAGGGGTTTAGCGCATATAGTTTGAGCGCGGACTCGGTCGAGGTCGAGATGTCATTAAGCTCGCCGCTTTTCTTTAGTTTTTTAAGCCATTTTCTGAACTCTGCCCTTTTCCCGAGCCAATACGCGAAAATGCAAAAGACCAGTCCGATAGTCATAGGTATAAGCCCCTCCGAAAATGACTCCTCAAGCATTACAATAGGACCGCATATCATAAAGATGCTCCCAAGCGTTCCGACAATCGAGGCAAGAATTGAACTTTTGTAAATTGTTATTGGCAGTCGCATTTTATTTCTCCTTATAATTTAGATTCCCAAATCATACATAAAACAATGTTCGCAGTATCTGTTGCCAAAAGCTTCATAGCTTTTTTCAGAAGACAAAGATTTTCCGCAATTATAGCATTTTGCTCCGCAGGCAACTAATAAAGCTGCTATCATAACTACTAATACACATACAACAATTTTTTTCATTTTGCTTTTTCTCCTTCTTTATTAATAAAAACAATTCTGACACCAAACCTCGCCATAAACATCATAGTATTCTCTAACCTTTGTTCCGCACTGAGAGCAGGTTTCAAATCCGCTCATATAGATAACTACGGTTATTGCCAATACTATAACTGTGCCGATTATAATAATCGGCAAAACAGGAGAAGATGTATTTTTTCTTTCAGCATCCGTTCTATTTTCGTCAAGAGTAATTCTTCGTGCCATAATAATTGATAAAACAAATAAAAAGATATGTACTGCCAATATTGTAAACCCGTTAAATGATAACGAGTCAAGGTATTCAATCTTGGTTAGTATGTGATATGCCGAGGTAATTCCAAACGCAATAGCAAGGGACATAAACTTTTTTCTTGCAAAGCACAAAACTGCACTCAAATAAAACGCAGCCTCTATTAAAACTTTAAACCCGCTTAAAAAACTTGCTATATCGTTTAACTCGCTAAAATAGCAGCAGATATAATAAATCGGAAACAAAAACAAAAGAAACGGTGCAGCGCTTAATAACGCTTCAAACGGCTGGTTTACCTCAAAATATTCAAGCATAGCTTCGCTGAGCGCCTTAGATGTTACTATTCTTCTGCGTTCATTTTTAACAACTGTTGCGGCAGATGAGCCGCACTCAGAGCAAGGGCTCTCATCCTCGCCCAAAACCTTTCCGCATTGTCTGCATACCCTTATATAATTATTCATATTTTTAACCTCACTTTTTCAATTCTGCATTTATTAATAAAAGGTAATCATCGTCAGCCCAGTAATCTCTTTCTGTTGCTGTTACCTTAATTTTAAGCATCTTACATTTTTTAATATCGACATTTATGTCAAACGGCTCATTATATGGTGATATTTTATCTTTTGTGTAAACCAATTTATCATCAGCATATATGTTGATAGTATAATATTCATCCTTTGAAAAGCCCTCCTCAACGGCAATTTTTCCTACGAGTCGACTATAATTTCCGTTAAGCAAATATTCATCTGTGCCACTAAGTGCCATACACCTGTCATAATAGTTTCCATACGAATCATAGACATCAGTTTTTACAGTATTATATCCTGTAAATGCAGTTAATTTCCTTAAAGCAACATCTTCAACAACAATTTTTACATCAAATGTTACTGTTTCATTCATATACTTATTCTTATACTTAACTGTAATTTTGCATGTTCCCTCTTTTGACGAAGAAAACCCAGATGTTTCAAAACCTGATTCTATTATCTCATAAGAGCCGTCAGAATAGTTTTTTCTGAGAGTTAATCCTGTATCATCAAATTCTTCGCCGACATTAAAGGTCGTTCTTGCGGGCAGAGTATGTATAGAAGTTCCTGTATATACCGCTTCTAATGCGCTACCCGAGGTTTTGTTACATCTGCTGCAGCGCGCAGGAGAATCATAGGTTGCATCTTTCCAATTATGTCCTAAAGCACTTCCACTTGTTGCTCCGCAATTTTTACAGGTCTTTGCCTCGGTGCATGTTGCTTCTTTCCAGCTATGTCCAAGCGCCTTGCCCTCTGTTTGTCCGCATCGTTTACAGGTTTTTGCCACTGTACATGTTGCGCTTTTCCAGTTGTGTCCTAAAGCACTACCGTATGTTGCTCCACACAGCACACAGCTTTTCGGCATAGTACAGGTTGCCGCATCATAGTCGTGTGTACAACCATAGTTACTGCCAAAATCAATAATGTGCGACGAGGTTTCTGTGCTGGATGTAGGAACTTCACTGCTAATATTGTTCGGTTGACTGCTGGTGATATTGTTCTCCGCCTCGCTTGATGCCATAGTAGACGATGTAATTACACCAAGTTTTTTACCGCACGCAGTAAACGATGTGCCAATCACCGCTACCATAAGGATTGCCAATATTTTTTTCATTTTCTTTTCCTCCTAAAAACAAAAAAGTGTGTGCAACCGAAGTTGCACACACCGAAAAATGTATGACTCCTTCAATTGCTACCACACAAATTGAATCTGCAGTTTCGCACTTTAATAAGAGAGAAGCATGCAAAAACAGAGCATACATTTTTACCAAAGTAAAAATGCACACTTCTCCTTACATCGAAAATGCGAAAATAATTATTCAATTTGTGTGGTAAGAATAGTGTACCACATATTTCGACTTTATGCAAATATTTTTTTGGTAATTGTTTCCGTAGGTGCATGCCGTATCGTTTGCTTCATTCTTGTGTAAAAATCCCTCCGTCAAAACCTGCGGTTTTGCCAGTTCTCGCTACGGCTCGGTC
Organism: uncultured Oscillospiraceae bacterium; assembly: GCA_964508295.1. GTDB lineage: Bacteria > Bacillota > Clostridia > Oscillospirales > Ruminococcaceae > SIG578. The sequence goes on from CAZDSQ010000024.1 coordinate 7,879, forward strand.
ACCTCACGGCTCTGACAGTCCACTGGACTGTCATTCACTCCCGTTCGGCGCTTCGCTACCCTTTAGGGCAAGGGAGGCTTTTACTGAAGTTCGTAGGGAACGGCCTATGTGCCGTTCCGTTATGTTTTAATTCGCCTTGCAGAACGACACGCAGGTCGTTCCCTACAAATTAACATCAACATATATCATATCTTGTAAGGTCGAATGCCCTCCATCCGCCCGCCAAACATACAAAGCAAAAACCGCGCACAAAAAATGTGCGCGGTTCGAATCAACATATTAAGTTTTTCTATTAAATATAACCTAAGCTTTTTTATCGCGGGAGCGCACCCAAAGCAAGAGGTACCACAAGACAGTGAGCACCTGCAAAGCGGCGGCAACGGCGAAGATATAGAGAATGCCCTGCACCTGAATATAAAACCAAAGCCCAAAAGCGACCGACCATATCAGGAGCGATATTGAAAGAAAACTCCAGAGGCGCTTAAACCAGATTGCCGTAAACACAATCAGCACGATTGCAGAAACGGGAATAGCGCAGTAAAACGCAAGGCCGAGGAACTGTGACGGAAGACCCACAAGGCTCAGCACAAGGTAAACGATGGTTGCAAAAAGCACCACAAGGCCTACCGCGAGAGCGGTTATAACAAGCCTTACCTTTGTAGAGACCCTTTTGACAGTTGATTTGAGTTTTTTCGGCTCTTCCAGAAAGAAGTCGCCGGGCTGAACGCAGCAGATCTCAGCAATCTGCGACAGAACATACACATCGGGCAGACCCTCGCCGCGTTCCCACTTGGAAACCGACTTATCGGAATAATTTATCTTTTCGGCAAGCTCGGACTGGGTAAGCCCTGCACTTTTACGAAAATCGGCAATATTCTTTGCAACTATGTTGCGCAGTTCCTGCTCGGTTTTAGGCATATTCCTCGCTCCTTTCTGAAAGCTTTTCTATATTATATAGGAAGAAAGATAAAAAATCAAGTCCCCAAATGTTAACTCTACTGGGGGTAGAACGCCCGTTTTTAAACTCTACCGTGAAATTTATTGACAATTTTTTTATACGGATATATAATGAGGCTCAAACAAAATATCATAAACGGGGATACAAATGAATATCAAGGGCGCAATTTTTGACTTAGACGGAACTCTTTTCGACTCGATGGAAATGTGGGCGCACGCCGCCTCGAAATACGTAATTGGTCGCGGTGTCACGCTCGACGATCCCGACGCACTTGATGCTATTGCGGTTACAATGGGAACGGCGGAATATGCCGCTCTTTTGAAAAATCGCTTTTTCCCCGACGACAGCATAGAGGAAATAGTAAAGGGGCTTGACGAGTCGGTCAGGTACACCTTTTTAAACGAGCTTTCGCTCAAGGAGGGTGCGGCTGATTTTGTCAAGGCGCTTTCCGAGAGTGGAGCAAGGCTCTGCATTGCAACCGCGTCACCCCGCACTCTTGTAACCGAGCTTCTCAAAAAGCACGGCATCCGGCAGTATTTTGACGGTCTTATCACAAGCTACGAGGTCGGCTCCTCAAAAAAAGACTCTACCGAAATTTTTGAAAAAGCCTTGGGGCTTGTTGGTGCCGACAAGGAAAGCGCACTTATTTTCGAGGACGCTATTTATGCAATAAAGCCCGCTCTCAGAGCAGGCTTTAAGGTCGCAGGAATTTACGATGACCACGCGGCTGATACCGTAAGCGAAATGAAAGAAAGCTGCCTTTACTACTTTTACAGCTGGCAGGAGGCAAAAGAGGCTTTACTATGAGAAAAGTTTTAATTTAAAAAGAATATGAAAAAGGCACCCGGCCGGGTGCCTTTTTAGTTATGATTTATTTCTGTGCAGTCTTCTTTTTTGCAAGAACGATAGAAAGAACAACTACCGCGCAAACGCTTACTGCGAGAACAGCGATCCAAATATAAAGGCTGCCCGCGCTCTCACCGGTCGGCGGGCTTAATATCGCGCCATTGTTTGTATTGCCGCTGTTGTTATCGCTTCCGGAATTACTGTCGCCGCCGGTGCTGTTATCGCTTCCGGTATTGCTATCACCCTCACTGCTGTCGGGAACAGAGGGGGTAAGACTTCCGGTTGCAGGAATTATAGAGGTTTCAGTAGTTCCGCAAACCGAGCACTTGCGCTCCTTGGAACCGGCAACGGTTTCGGTTGCCTGCTTTGTTGTGGTCCACTCGCCGAAGGTGTGGGTTGTAAGCTTGGAAATACGTTTTCCAAGTTCAAGAGTATCACCACATACCGAACAAACGGTGTCGCCGGTGTAGCCGGCCTTTTTGCAGGTTGCATCAACCTTATTCTCAACAGTCTTTGTATGGCCAAGAGCTGAGATCTTTGTTCCGTAATCATAGGTTATGCCGCAGCTATTGCAGGTGTGAACACCTGTGTTTCCTGCAGTAGTACAGGTTGCCTTAACAGCGCCGACAACGGTCTGTGTAGCAGTCATAGGAATTGTTTTATCAACAAGAACCTTACCGCAAACACACTGCTGGTATTTATAACCGTCGGTATGACAGGTTGCTGCAACATCCTCATTTACAATAAGATTTACGTGACCGGTTGCATCGTTTGCAACATTTGATTTTTTAATATCGCCGCAGGTTGTACAAACCTGTTTGTCATAACTGCCCTCTGTGCAGGTAGCAGCAACGCGAGTTACAGCACCGTAGGTGTGCTCGCCTGTTGTGCTTAATGCAGGAAGCTGATCTCTTGTTTCGCTGTTGGAACAGAACTTACATTTATAAACGGTGTATCCCTCTGAAGTACAGGTAGGATCAACGGGAGCTGTTGCGACAACGTTACAGGGAGCTGCTCCGCCTTCGTGTGCACATCCAAGTCTGTATTCAGAGAATGTTTCAAGATCCTTAACGGCAAGGATGTCGCCAACCCAAAGAGTTCTGTCGATCCAGTTGTTAGTGTTTGAGGTCTTGATAAATTCTAAACCTATTCTGGTAAGTTCGGAGATAGATTTATTGGGGCTCTTGATTGCAGAGGAAGGAAGAATGATCCAACCATCAAAATTATATGTAAGGTCTAAATTAGTAACTGCGCCAAGCTCAGTAGCAGTTCTGGTATTTAAATCAAGAATAGCTCCGCCCTCATAGGTGTGTGTAGTTCTCTCGGGATAATCGTAAGAACCGCCGCCGTCTCCTGTTGCATAAGGGTGAATGATGAAACGAGAAAGCTGACTCTTAGTTCCGCCTGTAACCTTTAAGCGAAGGGCAATGTAGTTATACTCGCCTGCATCGGCAATCTTGGTTCCTACAGGAATTTCGGTTCCGTCCTCAAAGCCTTCGGGCATTGGTGTTCCATTAGTAGTATTGGAGTTTTTACTGTAGTGAAGCTTCCACAAGTAGTTACCGGGAAGAAGGGTTACAACTGCTCTTGACTCTGCATTAAGAGCGGGGTTGTATTCTATCTTAAAGAAGTTCTCGGCAAACTCACCCTCGCCGAGCTTGTAGCTGTAAAGCCAGGCAGCACCGAAATCGGTGTTGCTGGAATTTCTGAGCAAAAGTTCCTTAGTCGTCCATCTTGTGATGGCATAGTTAGCCTGGTTGTAAGAAATCTTACCGTCAGTTCCGGGCTCATAAACATCCATAAGAACAATAGAAGTATCGTCAACCGTTTCCGCCGCGCTTGCAGTTAAAGAAAAGGGCACTACGCTCATAAGAACTGCCAGACAAAGCGCAACTGCTAAAATTCTCTTTTTCATAATCTTTCTCCTTTGAATTAGCTATGTGTATAGATAATAACCCACACTAAAATTATAAATCTTTTTGGCAAAAAAGTAAACCTATTATATTGACTAATTTTTACATATATTGTTTGTTAGTTTTGCACAAGCGCGTACAAAAAAGCCCATTTTTTTATATTTTAAATAACATTTGACCTCTGTTTTAGTTTGTGATAAAATATCCTTGGAGTTGTTTGTGTGGCAGCGCAGGCTTTTAGGCTTGTGAGGAAAGTCCGGGCTTCACAGGGCAGGATAACTGCTAACGGCAGCCGAAGGCGACTTTAGGGAAAGTGCAACAGAAAATAACCGCCTGCTATGCAGGTAAGGATGAAAAGGCGGGGTAAGAGCCCACCGGGGCGCAGGTAACTGTGTTCGCTGTGTAAACCCTATCCGAAGCAACATCCGATGGAAGAAAAGGCAAAAAGGGGTTGCCCGCTCCTCTTTTCTTCGGATGGCGAAGAGATGCCTGGTGACAGCGCATCCAAGATAGATTGCCACACTCGACAGAACCCGGCTTACAGAACAACTCCGTAAAAGCAAAAAAGCTTCCGAAATTTTTCGGAAGCTTTTATTTTTTTATATTTTTACGCGAGAGCTTTTTTAACATTTTCAATTTTACTTTCTGCTGCCGCAAGCTTTGCCTTAACGCTTTCAAGCTCAGCCTCAAGGGCTTTGATTTTGGTCTGACATTCTTCACCGGAGGCTTCTGTTTCGCTATTGCCGTCAAAGGCGCTCTGAACAGCCGTGAGCACCGCGCTCTGACCGCTTGCGTCAAACTTGTAGTCTGTATCCTTAAGTCCGCTTGCCTTTTTGTTGGCAATAAGCATATATGGAGTGGGATCAACGGCTGTATTGTCAACCCGCATTTCAACGTGAACGTGAACGCCCGTTGAGTTGCCGGTCGTTCCCATTGTGCCGATTTTTGTAAGCCTTGTTACCTTATCGCCGACCTTGACCTTGACGCTATCCTTGACAAGATGGCAGAGGATAATTCGTATCCTGTCAAATCCATTCGGCTTTATCGAAACGTATCTTCCCCAGCCGTCTTCATCCCAACCGACAACGGTTACCTCGCCATCGCAGATGGAATAAATAGTTTTGTTTTCTGCTGTAATATCAACGCCTTTGTGTCCGTTTTTCCACAAGCTGCCGCTCTGACCGAAAACAGCAATTACATCAAAAACATTGTTTACAGGGATATTGGTAGTATAAGACGCCATCAAATTTTCACCTCCTTATCCTACTCTAAGCTTTTCTTGGAAATTATATTCTTATAAAGGTCGTGAACATAGTTACTGCCGCGTGAAATCAAAATTCCCGTAAGTACATTTCCAACATAAGCTATGCCGCTTTCAATTCCCACAAGGGCAGGAATATCAAGGCCGTAAGCAAAGCTTATAGCAATGCCGAAAAGCACCGCGGCAATCTGTTGCCACTGAACCTTCTTTTCTATGACCCATGTCTTAACATAGGCAATAATAGCCTCTATAATGACCGCCATAACTAAAACTGTTGAAATTTCCATAAAACCTCTCCTTTAATATAATATACTAAACCCGCATAACAAGTGCAAGTATCGCAACAACCAGCGAGCTTACCGCCGCCGAGATGACCGCCCCTGCAATAAGCCTTTTGTAGTGATTAAAGCTATCGCTCGGCTCTCTTTCGACCGCCGAAATACGAGTGCCCATCTCGTCGACCTTACTGTCAATAGACTCGGTCTTGACTGCAATCTTTTCAACGGCATTTGTAAGGCGGCGGATGTCCTTGACCTCGTCTTTTATTTCCGTGAGCTGATGAAATATATTTTTCTCGTCAGCCTCCAGCTTTGCTACCCTTTCGTGAAGCTCCATTTTTCCACCTCGCCTACTTTTCCTCTACCGCTTTTATTCGCAACTCAAAACTTACAAGCACACGCTCAAGTTCTCTCCTTAAGCGGTCAAGCTGACCGTATAAGTCCTCAACGCTCTTTTTATCGGTAACTATTTTTGAAAGTCCTACTGACTCTGCTGCCATCTGCATTCTCCTCCCAGGGTATAGCTGAAGTTTATGTAATCTATCTGAGCCTCGCCCCAGCCGTAAACCTTTATTTTTATCTTTTCGCTCCTTGTGTGCGGTAGCGGAATACAAATCGTTTTGCCGCCCTCGGTGAAAAAACTGCCGAGTGTCTGAAATCCGCCGTTATCGTAGCTTATTCCCACCTCTACTCTGCCTGCAATCGCGCGCTTTATATAAATGTTAATTTTAGATGCCAGCTTTTTTCTCGGGCTATCAAGATGAATATCCTGAGTGACTGCCTCCCAGTAAAAAGAGTTACCGTCATTGTCAAGCGGTTCGTCCTCGTAAGAAACATCCATTTTGTAGACATAATATCCGTCTGTAAAATACACCCTCCCGCCGTAAAACGCAGAATTGATACCACTAAACAGTCCCTCTCTTGCCCAAAGTTCCTTTTCGGCGTTGTAGGTATAGATACACTCGTTTTTCTTGCCCGCTATTTTGACATAAAGGGTACTTCTGCCGCCGCCCAAGGCCGCCTTTGAGTCGTCGGTGCTGCTGTCGCAGATAGCGTCGGAAATCAGCGAAATGCTGCTGCCGTCATATCTGACAAGCCCCTCTTTCGAGAGAAAATAAAGAACGCCGCCTACCTCGCAGACGGCAAAGCGGTTTACACAGCCAAAATCAGCGATTTTTTGGGTCCCAAAGCTGTCAGCATCGTTGCCGTAAAGCTCAAAAACCTCATTCTCTGTAAAAAACAAGGCGTGGTCCTTATATGTAGCGCAGGCAGTAAAATCAGACTTTGCTTCAACCGACTTAAAGTATGCCCTGTTTCCCGCGATATCAGGGATTTTGGTGTAATCCCACTCATAAACGTCATCGTCGGCACAGGCTCGAATTTGCTTGCGCCTGCAACCAAACACGCGATTTTTGTATATAGTTATATCATTAAAAACAGGAGCAGAAAATCTCGTCGGAACATCTATTGCTGTTATTGACGATGCCATCGCATTCTGGCTGCTGTCTACAGATTTAAGATTAAAAAGGCATACCTTCCCATCGAAAACACAGAACATTGAGCTTGCGAGGTCGTCGGAATCAGCGGTGTAAATGCAGGAAAGCGAGGAAAAGTCATCGCCATAGTAAAGCCTGGTGCTTCCCGCGTAGCTTGTTGTAAGATACGCCTTATCAAAACTGAAAATTCCCGTTATTTTCTCCCCGCTCGGCGCACTGAAAACGGTTCTGCGTCCTTTTCTCGTTGTAAGAGCAGGAAAATATTTCGAGGATATTCCCGCAGTTTCAGAAAGCGAATTGAAATCCGCGTTAGGACGCTTATCCAGCCCTTTAAATTCGCTGATGGTAAGGCTGTGTTGCTTTATTTCGCTAAGTTTTGGAAAAACAAGCATTTTTCCACCTCCTACCATACATTTTTATATATTGTTGCAGAATTCTGCTCCTTGGGTGCCTCTCCCTTTGGGAGATTTGACATTTCCGCCTTGAGAGAATTCAGTGCTTCGGCATAAAGCAGACTGTAATTATTGAGCATATCAATATTGCCGCTCATAAGCGCTTCTCTCGAAAGTATATGATAAAGATAGATCTCATCATACCCATCGCCGAGAAAAAGGGAGCGGTTACCCATATCAGCTTCAACAATATCCTCAGGAACCACAAGATGCTCCACATAGATCGTTCCGCTGTCAAACGGGCTTGAAAAAACAACTCCGGCATCCTCGCATATATATCCTTCGGAATTATATGAGTATCGTTTTTTAATCTCCTTATCATTGACAAAAACCCGAGTTACATAGTTATGATCAATATCAAGATCATACATATTGCAGTTTGGAACGACTTTATATGTAATCGTCTGGGTTTTGCGCACCACATCAACCGCCAGCCTTTTTTCAAGAACATTTATAATATTGAGTATCTGCTCTGTTGTAAGGCGGCAGTCAAATTCCTGCTGGAGTCGAGTGATTATAGTTTCCACAGTTGTCATACGCTTTGCTCCTTTTTAAGTTAGTTGTGCATATACGAAATGTATTTCTGTGCCGCTCTTTCCTGACGCGTAGCGTCATCAAGCGCAAGCTTTACGCACATAGGCACCTCAACCTCAACTCCACGCTGAATAATATAGGTCTTGCCATTTACGATAACCGTCACGTCATCGGTGTAGCTGTATCCGTCGTAGAAAAGTTTAATCTTGACCTTTTCCTCTTTTGTTTTCTTGTTTTTCATTTTAATTCTCCTTTTTTGATTTGGGCGCGGCAGATAGCCGCGCCCGATTAAAATTAGTCCTCAAGAGAGCTTGCAGTTTCAACTCTGACCATAAAGGGCTGAGAGAGAATTGCAGCGGTTTTAAGAGCCTTCCAGCCAACAGTTGCTCTCTGGTCGAGCGGGTCGCCCGAACCTGCAGAGCCAAGCTGCTTGATGATGGTTTTAAGTCCGCCGCCTTCAACCTCGGTAACACCGTAGGCATCGGCACCGATAAACAGGGTTGAGTAAACAGGCGTTCCGTCTTCGCCTGCCTCGCTGTGATGGACGAGCATACCCTCAGACAACTCACTAATGCTTGTGTCTAATACAATGGAACTGTCTGAAGCGTCCGCCGAAACGATGGTGTACCTGTGTCCTGCAATAGAAACCATTTTGCCGATAAGCATAGCCGCCTCAGTCTCAGTAAAAGCTTCCTCAACATATATCATCGAAGTGTTGTTGTCAGAGCCTGCCTTAACAGTAAGTGTTTGGTACTTATCTGTAAGAGGCCCATTTGTAAACACCTTAGCCTCGCTGCTTTCGATAAAGCGGCAGCCAAAAATTCGGCCTATCTCGCCCTCGTACCAATCCTGAGGATTGTACTCCTTGAGCGATTGCCACTCGCTGTCATTCATAAGGTCGTAAGCAACATTGGGGTGAATGATAGCAACATAGCTGCCGTTGATCTTCTTGGCAAGGCCTTTCTTAAGGGTGTTTACCGCCTTTTTAACAGCGGCAACGGTCATAATATGCTCGGGGCCAATTTCACTGCGTGAGGAGATCTCTCCCGCAGCATACTGAACGTTTGTGCCTGCGTTGATGATCTCTCTGGTAACGGTGTCCAGGGTTCTTCCTGCCTGATCGCCGAGGATAACGGTTGCCTCGAGAATGTTGTTGTCAACCGCAGTCAGATCAAGAACGTCCGAAACGGTTACATAGTCGCCGTACTGATTTACAGTAGCGCTGAGCTTTGACCAGTCAAGCTTCTTGCCGTCGGGAGTTACACCCTCGGTAAGAGGCACGCTTGCCTTGGGGAAGGGATTGAGCTTTCTGAACTCAATGGTCTTGCCGTTCCCCTTGGGGATAGAGCGCTTCTGACCGAAACGGTCGTGAACCAAAAGGGGCTCTGCATTGCGAATAAGCTCGGTGTCGTAGAAGGTCTTCATCTCTACGCTGGAAATTTCCTGACCCTCTCCGCTCTGTGTGGTTACGTTTGTGTTAAGTTCTGACATATTATCATTTCTCCTTTTTTAGAAGGTAATGCGCTCGCCGCGCCTTACCCTTTCTCTTATGTCGGCGCGTTGCGCCTGTGTTAGATTTCTTGGGTCAAGCGTTGCCGAAAAGCTGCCGTATCCGGATGTGGCGGCTTCAACGGGTCTTAACCCTCTCATGCGAATTTCGCGGATTATGCTTTGCTCCTGCTCCTGCCTCCCTAAAGCCAACAGCTCAGAGATGTGCAGGGCGTCAAAAGCCTCTTTGACCGAAAATCCGTTCTGTAAAAGCGCCGTAAAGCGCCCGTCTGCGAGCAGTTCTTCCGCCTGCCCGATGCCGTAAATTGAACCCTCGCTTTTGCTGAGAGCTTTAAGCTCTTTTTCGAGAGCCTCTGCAGAAATCACCTCGGCGATCTCCGTTTTTTGCGCGTTTCCTTGGCTTTTCAGAGCCTCAGACAGCTCACTTACAGAGCTGACATTAAAGCTTTCAAACAAAGCACCCAAAGAGCTTTTTGTACTTTCGAGCTCCTCTTGAGCCTGCCTTGCCTTTGAAAGCCGCTTGCCCAGCGCCTTGTCGATGCAGGTCTGAAACTCCTCCTGCGTTTTGAAAACGCGGTAGACCTCCTGCCCGCTTTCCGTTACCTCGGGCGTCCCCTCGTTTGCGGAGAGAATGTCTGCATTCTCGGCAGGGTCTATATCTAAAATCTTGTTTTCATCCATTTAGTTTGCTCCTTTCAGCTCGTTAAGAAGGCGAACGACTGCCTGCTTGTTGTCCAAAACCATAGCATTAAGCGCCGCCTTTGCACCCTCGCAGTTTTCGCGGTTGAATGCACCGCTTTTAAACAGCTCCATAATAAGCTCGTTGTGGGTGATAGAATCAAAGACATTCTTTTTATATGCCGAAACCTCGATGTCAAAAACCGCGGCGGAAAACTCATCGGCGCAGTCTGCAGTCAGATAACTCACATTTCCGTCCTCACCCAAAATGCGAAAGCTCCTTTTCTCTGTGTAGAACTGCGAGATAAGCTCGATCACCATATAGACCACCTGCGAGTAGGCTCTGTAGGAGGAGTCTATGGCGTCGCGGGTGAGCTTACTGCCCGCCTGCTGAAGCGCCGAGATGGCGGCGTAAGCGGTAACTCCCTTGGCGGTGTCGCCCTGCGAGAAATCTCGGTTTCCTATAACCTCTTTAAGCTCGCTTATCTTGTTGTCGCGGCAGGTTAAAACGCTCTCGGGAAGCGTCTGGGCCTGAATGGGTCTCACCGAGCTGTCGTCAACGCTTCTGTCACACTCGATAAAGTCTGCCGAGAGGTCAGAAAGCTTCTCTGGGTCAATTCCGCCGTCGCGTTTTACCAAAAATCTCGGTCTTGACGAGATAAGAGCGTTTCTCTCGATAAGATATTCAAGCTTGTCTATCTGCGCCTGAGCGTTTTTGCCGACGTCAATCATTCCCATACCAAAGGGCGAGCCTTCGACGGGGATAAGGGTGTCAACAACAAAGGGATAAAGCCCGTGGTTGTAAAGCCCGCTGTCGCACAGAACGGGGTCGGTCTTGCTGGAATAGACCGCCTTTTCGCCGATTATTTTGGTAAGGTGAACGACCGTTTTGCCGTTTTGGTTTACCGCCTTTTCGTAGCAGTCGATTATCAGAACTCTGTCCCTTAAGTCCTCTGTGCCGAAATAGCTTTTAAGGCTTATGTCCTCGCCGCTCTTTATGTCGGCATTGGGATAACGGCGCAGAGCCTCAGAGGCATCACAAAGCGAAAGGACAAAGATGTATTTGCTGTCCTGAATATCGTCGATGTAAGGCTGGCTGTAAAACCTCAGAAGGTCGATTTTCTTAATAGAAATATCGCCCAGTCCGTTCTCTAAACTGTTATCCCAGAAAACGCCGTAAACTCCGCTTCCCTGCTTTAGCTTGTACCACCAAACGTCAGAATAGGTTTCCTTAAATCCGTTTTTCTGCAGCACCATCGGAACGATCTTGGAAAGGCTCTGCGCCCTTTCTCTGTCGCCCGACTCACGCTCTAAAATAAGAGGCTGGGGGTAGTTGTCCATAGCGTCGGCGTGCCTGTTCCAGATGCCGTTTAAGAGATACGAGCCGGCGGGTCTGTAAGAGGCATCTTGTGTAGAGCCGACTATGTACTGCCAATGGTTGCCCTTAAACCAGTTTTCGTTTTCGATAACGTTTCTGTCAGCCTTGTCCTTTGCATTTCGGTACTGCTTAAAGGCTTCGAGCATCTGAGCGGTCTCCTCCTTTGAAAGAGGGGGCGCGCTCTGCTTTTTTACTGTGATTTCGTGTCCTGCAATGTTAATTGTTTTTTCCATTTTTCTTCTCCTTTTTAAAATGCATAGGGGTTTGTAACCGGCGGGCGCTCAAAAAGCTCCAACGGGTCAAAGCCTCCCTTTTGCACCTCTGCTTTTTTTCTTTCGGGGTAGATCGGTTTGTACATACACATATATCGGGTCTCGTCATAGATGTGGTCCTCGCCGTCGGTGTTTATGTCCTCGACCCGATTTATGTCGTAGGTCAGAGCGGGCAGTGTTCTTATAAAGTCGCGGCAGGTTTTGAAAACATAGAGCATTGGTATTCCCCGCTCGTCAAAGGCGAGGCGGTGGTGAAGCTGCATTTTGCCCGCAATTCTCTCGTTGTCGCCGCCCTCAAAGTAAATTCCCTGCCGCTCCAAGATTGCCGCAATGCATCCGTCACTTCCTCGGCTCTCATCAAAGATAGATGGGTCGGCAATTCCTATAATGTGCCTGCCCTTTTCGTACTTGTCCTCGTACTTTCTAATAAGGCTTGCCACCTCGTGCGGCGGCATCTTCATTCCTGTGTTGGCGCGGCGGGTAAGTCCCGTAGCACTATCCTTGGGACTTCCGTAAATCTCGGCGTACCTATAAAGCCGTCCCTCCCTGTCCTGCGCCCAGTAGCCGACCGAAAAGGGTCGCGAATATCCCCAGTCAAGACTTCTGTACCTCTGCCAGTCATCAGGAATGACAAACGGCTCAATAACGTGGGTAAAAAGCCTGTCGCGATAGTGCTTGGGGTCGTTTACAAACTCAGCAAAAACCTGCCCCTCAAAGACATTCCAGTCGCCAAGCAGAAGTGCCTTTCGCAAGGCGGGCGGCTTTTGCTCAAGCTCGATTATGTACTCGGGATTTAGGTGCGGGTTGTCGGTGGCGTAGGCGGGAATATACTGCCGTGTTACCACTCTCCTTTCACCCAAAACCTGCGAGTAGATTGGAAACTCGTTTACCTCAAAGGGCGGCATAGCATCGATAAACATTTGCTTTACCCAGCCGTGCCCCACGCCGCCGGGGTTTGTGGTGAGCCTTATTTTTGGCTTGACATTTAGCCTCTTTGGCGCTCTTAATCTCGTTTTGAGATAATCGTAAATTTCCTGCGTAAAATGAGTAAGCTCGTCAATGTAAAGGCGGTGCATTTCGGTGCCTTGGTATTTAAGGGCGTCCTGCATATTTCTGCAAAACCGAAAATGCAAGGTCGAGCCGTTGTGAAAGCGCATATCGTGGCTCACCTTTGAATACTTGTAAAGCTCTTTTGGAATACACCGCAGTGCCTCTGCAATGAGTGTGCTTTCAAGCTCGGGATAGCTTCGGCGGAAAAGGTAGCTGTCGATGCCGTCGTGCTCGAGTGCGTCAATGGCCGCCTCCATAACTATCGCCCTGCTCTTGCCGCCGCCTGCCGCTCCGCCGTAAAGCACCTCGTCAGCATTTGATGCGTGAAAAAGCGCCTGCTTTTCTGTTGGGGTGTAGTCGAGGTTGTAGGTCATTGCTTTTCAGCCTCTGCTCTCGGTACGCTGTGGGTTACGATAATTGCCTGCCCCTCATTTTTACCCTGCTCCTTTCCGAACTTTTCAACAAGCGTTCCCAGCGCCGAGGCTATCTGATTTAGCGGCGCCTGTTCTAATTTTTCGGGGCGGGACAGCTCCTTCATATAAAGGCGAATGAGCTTTTGTGCCCGCTGCATATTTTTCTCGATAAGGTCCTTTTTCTCTGCCATATTCTCACCGCCTTTCAGTATTTTTTCATCATATGAACGCTGTCCCACATATCGTCGATCTGCTGATTTAAAAGCGCTATTCTTATATAAAGCTCGTCGCGGTGGCCGCCGTCAAGGCAGTAAAGCTCGCGCGTCAGCTCGTCAACTCTTTTTTCAAGCAGTCTTATCTGGGTCTTGTACTGCTCGCAAAGCTCCTTGTAACTACTCATTTTGTCGCCTCCCTGCGTTTTGTCTGATTCCATCTTAATGCACAAAAAAATTCTATAGTGAAAATTCTTGAAAAATTGTAGCCGAAATATTGCCAGAGCGGCTTTATTGTGCTAAAATTGTTGTATCAAAAAGGGGAGGTGCGCGGTGAAAGAGATAAAGCTTGGAAGTAATGACGGCGGTCAGCGCCTTGATAAATTCCTTTCAAAAACGCTGTGCAAAATGCCTCAGAGTATGCTTTATAAGTCAATAAGAAAGGGCAGAGTGCGGGTGAACGGCAAAAAGATTACCGACGGAAAGTTTATGCTCACATCGGGCGACACCCTCTCGCTATATATTAATGACGAGTTTTTTGAGTCCGCTCCCACTAAATCTGACTTTTTGACCGCGCCCGATAAACTCGACATAGTTTATGAGGACGACAACATTCTGCTCGTAAACAAGGCACCCGCCCTCGCCGTTCACGACTTTGAGGGTAGTAGCACCGATACCCTTATAAACAGAATCATTCATTACCTATATAACAAAAAGGAGTACATTCCCGAAAACGAAAACTCCTTTGAGCCCGCTCTCTGCAACCGCATCGACCGCAACACCTGCGGCATAGTGATCGCGGCAAAAAACGCTCAGGCTCTTCGGGAAATGAACGAGATGATAAAAGCGCACAAGGTCGAGAAAAAATACCTCGCACTTTGCCACGGCACTCCCGAAAAAGCAAGCGGCGAGCTTAAGTTCTATCTAAAAAAAATTGCCGACCAAAACATCGTAGAGGTCAGCGAAAGGCCTCTGCCCGAGCACAAAACGGCGATAACTCTCTACAAGGTTTTAAAGAAAACGCCCGAGTTTTCGCTCCTAGAGCTTACACTCAAAACCGGTCGCACCCACCAGATAAGAGCCAGCCTTGCCCACATCGGCTGCGCCATAGTCGGCGACGGAAAGTACGGCAAGAGCCACGCCGCCGACCTGAAACTCGGATTTCCCTATCAGGCGCTCTGCTCCTATTATGTTAAATTTAATTTTGATGACGCAGATGCGCTTAAATATCTGAATGGCAAGAGCTTTACTGTGTCGGATATATGGTTTAAGGACAAAATTTGAAAGGACAATTAAAATGCACGGACTTGGAACACTTATAAACGTTGCCGCAATTTTGCTTGGCGGCTTTGTCGGTCTTTTCCTCAAAAAAGGACTTAACGAAAAGCTTATCGACTCGGTTATGAAAGCCATCGGCGTAGCCGTTATGTTTGTTGGAATAAGCGGCGCACTCACAGGTCTTTTAAAGGTAACCGACGACGGATTAGAAACCAGCGGCACAATGCTGATGATAATCTCACTCATTTTAGGAACCTTTGTAGGCGAACTGTTAAAAATTGAAGACAGACTCGAGAATATCGGCGAAAAGCTTAAAAAGGCGGTCAAGGCCAAAAACAGCGGAAACTTTGTTGAAGGCTTTGTTACCACCACCCTTATCTTCTGCGTTGGCGCAATGGCGATAGTCGGCTCGCTCGAGGACGGACTTACGGGCGACTTCAGTATGCTCGCCGCCAAGTCGGTGCTGGACGGAATTATGGCAATAATCGTTGCCTCAACAATGGGCATCGGCGTTCTCTTTTCGGCAATCCCCGTTTTTCTCTATCAGGGCGCGATAACCCTGCTTGCCGAGTTTATCGCCCCTGTCTTAAGCGACCAGCTTGTTTTAAACCTCTCCTACATCGGCTCGGCGCTTATCTTCGGCATCGGTGTAAATCAGGTGTTCGGCAAAAAAATAAAGACGGGAAATATGCTCCCCGCCCTTTTAATCCCAATTATTTACGAACTTTTCACAAAGCTTGTTCTCCCCTTGTTCTAAAAAGCAAAAAGCCTGCCGCACGGCAGGCTTTTTTATGTATTATAAATCTAACAACTCTCTTTTCTTAGTCTCGAATTCTTCCTTTGTTATAACACCCTGGTCTAATAAATTTTTATACTTTACTATAGCGTCGGCGCCGTTCAAAATCGCATTTTCCGAAACCTCCTTATCGTCGTCAGACTGCTTATTTAAAACTGCCCAAATTAAAGAGCCTACCCAACCTATTACTGTTGCTCCAAGAAAAAAATTTACTATAATAATCGCTATTACGTTTTTGTGATTCCTTTTATAAGCAATCAACGATGGCAACAAATATATTGGAATACCAATTACAGCAACCAATATTATTACAACAATCATTTCCCAAATCATTTTCTATTTCCTCCTAAAAATAAAAAAGTGCGCAGCCGAAGCCACGCACCGAAAAACGCATAACTCCGATTGCTGCGACACAAACGTTTCTCCCCTTGTAAAAGGTATGCGAAAAATGAGCATGCATTTTTACCATAAATAAAAATACACACCTATTACAAGGTTTATTCAGTTTGTGTCGCAAAATTAGTTTACCATTATTTTTACATAAAATCAAGAAAATTTTAATATTATGCTACCAAAAAGCAAAAAGGCCCCTTGTGTAAAGGGGGCTGGCATTTGCAAAGCAAATGACTGGGGGATTGCCAAATATCATTTTGTTTTTCGCTCACGCCGCGAGGGCGCTCCCTTTCTTTCGTCAAAGAAAGGAAGCAAAGAAGACTTAAAGGGGGAGCGGGTGTCCGCCCCAAACGGTTCGCGGTGCCCAAAACGGCAAGCCGTTTTGACCGCAGCACCACAAGCT